>NZ_JBNJOH010000080.1:0-6005 GCF_050113735.1 Vibrio sp. TRT 2004
AGAAATAAGCTATCTAAGCAAGGATTGGAACCCGAGTGGGGTTCGCCTGAAGTTAGAATATGGCTCTTCACCGACCACATTTAGAAAGCCGTAGCAGAAATGCTGCGGCTTTTGTCGTTTAGGGGCGTTTCGTCGTTTAAGAGTGAATAGAAATAAGCTATCTAAGCAAGGATTGGAACCCGAGTGGGGGTTCGCCTGAAGTTAGAATATGGCTCTTCACCGACCATATTTAGACAGCCGTAGCAGAAATGTTATGGCTTTTGTCGTTTAAGGGCGTTTCGTCGTTTATGGGCGGAGTAAGCACATTAGTACTTAAATTCACATTGAGCTTTGGTGCTTTGTGACAACTGAGATATTTTGAACCCATTATCTTTGAGTAATTGCAGGAAGCTTTGCTCACCGAGTAAGTGCAGCGTACCGACCACAACAACATAGTTTCCTTTATTGTCAGGAAGCCAGTTTGGATTCGATAGTTTCTCAGCCCAGTCTAAGTTTCTATCGGTCAACAATGCAGACTCGAGTTCCTCGGACATTTCGGCCAGTGTCGCAAATTCATTAAGCTTATCTAAATCGCCTGCCTTCCAGCTGTCTATTAGGCAATGGGTAGAATCTTCAGAATGATCAAACTCCTCGATTGCACTGATTAGCATCTCTTTACCGGCTTGGTCTTGCCCAGTAAGAAGATCAATCTGGAACTGCAAAGACTCGAGACCGATAACGGGTATATTCCATAGCGTCGCTTTGTTGGCTAAACGTATATCAACGCCATCGGTTGCCGAGTAACCAAGATACTCTATTTGCTTGAGCTGGATTGCCAGAGCGACGGCCCAAGGTGGTGAGAGGAGGAGTTCGTTGCCTTTAAGTTGTAGGAGAGTCGCAATGCCCAATAGCTCATCTTGCTGCTGTTTAGATAAAACATCCTTCGCCACTAAATCGATTGGAGGGTACTGAATTCCACTGGTTTGACGGATATCGGTTTCTACAATTAATCCCTTGCTGGCCTTTAGCTGTTTAAAGATTTTCTCGGGTAAGGGATACATGCTTTCATCGCCTACATGTACTGAACCAATGATGGTATAGGTCAATGGGCCTTTTTGAGCTTTCCAGTATAAAGGCTCAGCGTTAAGGCTAATTGAAGCAACCAGTAAACTCAGAACCATCAGTATTTTCATTTCAGCTCCTAATACCATGCGGAAAAATCGTTAAATTGCGTCTTTTTGACGTAGTTTAGCGAGAGAAAAATGCGTGTTAATTCACGTTTTTATATTTCCCGCTGTTGTTAATTTTAAGATAGAAACGGCATATTGTGATCTTAATTCACCTCTCATAGTAAGCTTTCCCCAGATAATGTGAATTGCCTCTCAGTAATCTCGTTAAAATAAGTCTGTCGATTTTGACGTTTCGTTTAAATGTCTGTTTTTATTGCGTTTTAAATGCTCATGAAATCTAAATTTTGAGCTTGGTCACTTTTGTGAATTATTAATTTCACGATGCGAAATAACTAGGGATATGTTGAGTTCATCTTGATTAAGAGCCGTCATTTTGAGCTCGATATTTTTCTGGGGTAAGTAAGATGTTTAAACAAAATCTGATTGCAGCGTCAGTATTGGTGACATTGGCTGGTTGTGCATCATTTCAATCAACGGAACAACGCGTGGTGAATTCACTGGCGGAGAATCTTGATGTTCAATATCAAGTACTCACTAACCACGGTGCAAATGAAGGCCTTGCATGTCAGGACTTAGGTGCGGAATGGGCATCATGTAATCAAGTCAATATGACATTGGTGAATCAAGGTGAAGCGATCGACTCAAAAGAGTGGGCTATCTATTTCCACAGCATTCGTCTAATTCTCGATGTAGACAATGAACAGTTCAAAATCACACGAGTGACAGGCGACTTACATAAGTTGGAGCCGACAGATAAATTTGATGGTTTTTCTGCTGGGGAAACTATCGTCCTTCCTCTGATCGGCGAATACTGGCAGTTATTCGAAACGGATTTCATGCCAGGCGCATTCGTTGCAGCACCCAATGCTGAGCCTAAAATGATCGCATCCCTAAATACGGAAGATGTTGCGTCGTTTGTTACTGGGCTTGAAGGGAATAACCTAAAACGAACACCGGATGACAACAACGTTTTTGCTAACGCTGTGTCTCGCTTCGAGAAGAACAAAGATCTAAACGTTCAAGACGTATCGACTACCTTGTTACCAACACCTATGCATGTAGAAGCGGCTGAAGGTTTGGTCAGCATTGAAGGGGGTATTGCGCTACCAAAGGGCGCATTTGATCAGGCTCAATTCGCCGCCATTCAAGAGCGCGCGGAAGTGTTAGGTGTTGATGTCGACGGAGCTTTACCAGTAAGCGTCGCGCTTGTTCCTGCGGATTTTTCGAATGAAATGGCGAAATCTGGTGCGTATGAAATGGTCATTAGCGGCAATGGTATTGCAATTAAAGCGTTTGACCAAGCGGGTGCATTCTACGCAGTACAATCTATTTTTGGTCTGATAGACAGTCAAAACCCTGATCATTTACCGCAACTGTCTATTAAAGATGCTCCACGTTTCGATTATCGAGGCGTAATGGTGGATGTTGCTCGTAACTTCCACTCAAAAGAGGCGATTCTAGCCACTCTAGAGCAGATGGCTGCGTATAAGATGAACAAACTCCATCTTCACCTCACTGATGATGAAGGTTGGCGTATAGAAATCCCGGGTCTGCCTGAGCTGACTGAGATCGGAGCGAACCGTTGTTTTGATGAACAAGAGAAGAGCTGTTTACTGCCTCAGCTAGGCTCTGGCGCAACAACGGACAACTTTGGTTCTGGTTACTTCAGCAAAGCAGACTACGTGGAAATCTTGAAATACGCACAAGCGCGTAATATCGAAGTGATCCCAGAAATTGATATGCCAGCTCACGCTCGCGCAGCAGTGGTTTCTATGGAAGCTCGCTACGATCGTCTCATGGCAGAAGGGAATGAAGCATTAGCAAACGAATATCGTCTGATGGATCCACAAGACACTTCAAACGTTACCACGGTACAGTTCTACAACAAACAGAGCTTTATCAACCCATGTATGGAATCGTCTACTCGTTTTGTCGACAAAGTGATTTCTGAAGTTGCAGCGATGCACGCTGAAGCGGGTGCACCGTTAACAACATGGCACTTCGGTGGCGATGAAGCAAAAAATATTAAGTTGGGCGCTGGATTCCAAGATGTGAATGCGCAAGACAAAGTGAGCTGGAAAGGTTCTATCGATCTTTCTCAACAGGACAAACCATTTGCTCGTTCACCACAATGTCAGACATTAATCGAAGATGGCACGGTCAGTGATTATGGACATTTACCTAGCTACTTTGCTGAGCAGGTATCGAAAATTGTTGCAGAGAAGGGCATTCCTAGTTTCCAAGCATGGCAAGATGGCTTGAAATACAGTGAAGGCGCAGAGGCGTTTGCGACTCAAAACAAACGCGTTAATTTCTGGGACGTTCTTTACTGGGGTGGTACATCATCTGTTTATGAGTGGTCTAAGAAGGGTTACGACGTCATCGTTTCAAACCCAGATTACGTTTATATGGATATGCCATATGAGGTAGATCCTAAAGAGCGCGGATACTACTGGGCGACACGTGCTACGGACACTCGCAAGATGTTTGGCTTTGCACCAGAGAATATGCCGCAGAACGCAGAAACATCTCTAGATCGTGATGGCAATGGTTTTACTGGTAAAGGCGAGGTTGAAGCGAAGCCATTCTACGGTCTATCGGCACAGCTTTGGTCTGAGACGGTTCGTAATGATGAGCAGTATGAATACATGGTATTCCCACGCGTCCTCGCGGCAGCGGAACGCGCATGGCATCGCGCCGACTGGGAGAATGACTACAAAGTAGGAGTAGAATACTCTCAGAATACAAATCTTGTCGATAAAGCCGCGTTAAACCAAGACTACAACCGCTTTGCGAACGTACTTGGCCAACGTGAACTGGCGAAACTTGAAAAATCGGGTATCGACTATCGTTTACCTGTACCTGGTGCGAAATTGGAAAATGGTCTACTTACAATGAATGTCCAGTTTCCAGGCGTTGAGCTTCAATACTCTATTGATGGTGAGACGTGGATGACTTATTCAGACCAAGACCGCCCGATGGTCGCAGGGGAAGTATTTATTCGTTCAGTATCAGCAACGGGTGATAAAGCGAGTCGTGTTACTCGTGTGAAATAGCTTTGCATTGCCCGATAAGCAAAACGCCCAGCCAAAAAGGCTGGGCGTTTGTTATTAAGATAAGCGAGTTACGCTACTTGAGCTTGTTGCTCTTCGACCTGCTCTGCGTTGCTAATTGGTGTTTCTGCACCGTGCATCCAACGAACGAGCGTATTTGAGAACAGAAGTAAGACTACACCAGAAATCGTTGCTGCCACAGCGATGCCTCCGAAAATCGACAGCGCACCTAGCTCGCCTACGTGTGAACCGATCAAACCTGCGACATAGTTGGCAATGGCATTGAAGCCGAACCACGCACCCATCATTAGCGATGCAAGACGAAGAGGTGCTAGCTTAGTGACAAGTGACAGACCAATTGGTGATAGGCAAAGTTCGCCAAGCGTATGGAAGAAGAACGCACCTACCAGCCACAGCATTGATGTCTTAACGCTAGTGTCACCGCCTTGCTCCATTACAGCGCCAACCATGCATAGGAAACCAAGTGCCAAGAAGAAAAGCGCTAGCGCAAATTTAACCGGAGAATTCGGTTCTTTTGGCCCCAGTTTTACCCATAGCGCAGCGAGTAGCGGGGCGAGAGTAATAATGAAGAATGGGTTGAGTGACTGGAACCAAGCCGCTGGAACTTCAAAACTGCCAATCATACGATCGGTATACTGCTGAGTGTAGATGTTCATCAATCCGCCTGCTTGTTCAAAGCCCGCCCAGAAAACGATAACAAACAGCCCCATTACTAGAATGACTTTTAAGCGATCAACTTCTTGTTTGGTTAACGGTTGTTTGGTCGCCGATTGTTTCTTTTCGAGATCACGAGCTGCCGCAGGTACAACGCCTATGTCACCCAGCCAAGACTTAGCTAATGTCATTTGCATGATTAAGCTGATGATCATACCTAGACCCGCGACCATAAATCCGGCCTTCCAGCCAAATTCATTGGTTACAGAACCTGATACGACACCGGCAATCAGAGCACCTAGGTTGATGCCCATGTAGAAGATAGTAAATGCGCCATCGCGACGGTTATCACCTTCTTGGTAAAGATCACCAACCATAGTGGAAATGTTTGGCTTGAACAGACCATTACCAAGGATCAGCAACGCAAGGCCAAGATAGAAGCTGTGAGTGACGCTCAACCCAAGCATATCGGCAGGCAGAGCGAGTGTGAACTGACCAACCGCCATCAAAGCACCACCAATCAGAATCGAACGGCGTTGACCTAAGTAGTTGTCGGCAAGATAGCCACCTATCATCGGTGTGATATAGACAAGTCCAGTATAGATGCCGTAGAGATCGAGGGCATCTTTAGTCGACCAACCCAATCCACCGTTGATAGTAGTATCGGTCAAATAAAGAACTAAGATCGCGCGCATCGCGTAGTAAGAGAAACGCTCCCAAAGCTCAGTACCAAAAAGTAGGAACAAGCCTTTAGGATGTCCAAAAAATTGTTGATGTTGGTTTGTCATAAGTTTTACTAATTTGAGTTATTACAGTTTTTTATTTGTCTCTACATATACTCCTTAGACTTACTCTCTGCAAATGGCGACTATCTTTGGAATTTAGCGAAACTAATTCTAACTAATTGAATTGAATGGTTTATTTTCTTGGTGGGTAAGGGGTATAGTCGTGCCACAAACTTAGTTTCCAAAACTGAGGTGTGTTTTCGAGATTGTTACATTTATGGGGAGTGTGAATGGTTTGCTGGGGGATAAGTAAATTACCACCTTCTAAAGAAGGTGGCTTTGTGTGAGCCCCCTAAAAGGGGGCCTTTGTTTAGTCCAGCGCT
>NZ_JBNJOH010000081.1:0-5832 GCF_050113735.1 Vibrio sp. TRT 2004
AATATCTTGGTTCACCCAATTGAAGAGCATGAGCAAGAAATTGGCACGGTTCTCTACCCAGAAGAAGATCTAGCCGAATATATTGTCATCTTCCCTGCGGATGCTGGGTTGCCTCCTCTTTACCTTGTTTTCAACAAACCTACCTCGGGTTCAGCTACGAACCTTAAGTATGTACCAGCTCCAAGAGGGAATCCTCCATTACCTGCATTCCCTGAAGCTAAAAAAGCCAAAGAGAAAACATATGTGCAAGGTGGCGGCAAAAAAAGACCGAGATGGAAAGATAAAAAGCGAATTTATGAATGGGACTCCCAACACGGTAAAGTGGAAGTATATGATAAAAATGGTAACCATATAGGTGAGTTTGACCATGAGACAGGAGAGCAAACTAAACCTAAGGATCCGAAGAGAAAAGTGGAGAAATAGTTATGTATGAATTAAATTTCTACAGTAAAGACACTGAAGAACTTGTAATGGAAATTGAGCTGAAAGGTTTATCCGGTGATGATGTATTGAGGATTTTTGGGTTTGCTTTAGAGGGGAATTGCGCAGATGTATCTCCTGCTCAATTGTCTGAAATAGAAGCCTGTATTGGCTATACCTTTCAAAAGGTTGAAAGTGATATCTCAATATGTGAAGTCATTGATTAGGTTTGTGTTTTTCGCATTAATTGGACATTTTTGATTGCTTGTTTTTAAGAGTTAAGTCGTTTTTTAACAGATAACATATACCTTCAAATTGGCGCTCGATGGCAACATTCAAATTGGCGCTCGATGGCAACACTTTATTGCTGAGTTGGATAATGGTATCACTATTACCTGGACACCTGACAGAATATGACAGAATAACAAGGACAGGCACCATAAAGAATATTGACCAGCAAGTCAGCAAGTCGTTGCACTATCCATATTTTCAGCCAACACAACCATCACTCATGAACTACTGATGATTTTATTGGCTAATATAACGAAAAATGCGAAGTGAAGAATTGATGCGGCGTAGCAAAGCAATCGCGCGGTAGGAAGAATAACAAGGACAGGCACCATAAAGAATATTGACCAGCAAGTCAGCAAGTCGTTGCACTATCCATATTTTCAGCCAACACAACCATCACTCATGAACTACTGATGATTTTATTGGCTAATATAACGAAAAATGCGAAGTGAAGAATTGATGCGGCGTAGCAAAGCAATCGCGCGGTAGGCATTTTAAATGCTGAGTTCATTCAGGTTCACTCAATTTGAAAGGCGTGCACCCTTTGTTTATTCAAATTAGGCTTGAAGTGGTTCAGAGTGTGGCGTGACGCTATGTAAAACACACGCTTAGATTCTAGCTGGGTAACGACCTTTAACCATTCTGACTGAGAAAGGGATAGCCGCTGTAAAATTGGTGGGAGCTTTCTATTTATACTCGCTTTTCCCTGCCTGAATTGCCTCGCACTCCAGTCTACCAATTCGATGTAATCAACCAATCGGAAAGGAATGCCAGGAATCATGTCATTGGAAGGGGCACCAATAAAAGGCGCTAGAGATTCTGGTGTTAATTGATGGCTGGCAATGGCATCCAATCTCAGTTTTATCGAAGTATGAGGAGACTGCTCTGGAGTATGGGCAATGTTTGCCCTGACAGGGTTTAAATCGGTATAGGCCATCGCGGCTAACAAAGCCTTTTCGTCGAGCAAGGCCTGGCATTTGTAGCGGCTTTCCCAAAAGTGCCCTTTGCATTGGTCTTCTTGGTTGGCCCTTAGCGCAATTTCAAAATTAAGCTCTTTCATAAACCAGCTCAAGCTATAAAGACGTTGGCGCCAAGACTCTATAATCGCGTGCGCTGCACCCAATTCGGCTTCGGATGAGATGTCTCCTTGTACAAACCTTTCAACGAGTATTGGAAGATTATGCAGCCTTTCCCAACGCTCGATAACTTGATGAGCGGTTAAAGTGGATGCCCGTTCTTTATCAATATGCACGACAATATGGTAGTGGTTACTCATGACGGCATAGGCGCACACATCTATGGTGTAAATTTGAGAAAGAAGGTGTATCCGCTTCTCAACCCATGATTTTCGATGTTCGTAATCACGTTTGTGCTGCGTGTCATAACCACATAAAAATGAACGCCGAACACAACGAGATATACAGTGATAGTAACGTGTGGCCTCTAAACTGACTTGCTGTTTTCGCGGTGTAGTCATGATTTACCCTCCTTGTTCTGTTGGATAAGAGTGAGTGAAGAAACATCACAAGAAAACAGGTAAAGTGAGAAAATTGCAGCGATGGGGGTAATGTATGTAATTGACTTGTCTGTTACTTTTTTATGGTGCCTGTCCTTATTAGTTAAACGCGCGATTGGAGAGCGCCGTAGAATCAATGCCGTGATTAACAATGCGGGCTGTAATGATTTTGCGTTATTGAGCGGTAAATCTCCACAGCAAATCGAGCAAGAAATTAATCTCAACTTAGTCGCGCCAATCATGATTTGCCAAACCTTGATTGGATCTATCTCTCAGCCGGGTGTGATGCTCAATATAGGCTCTACATTTGGTTCGATTGGTTATCCTGGATACACGACCTACTGCGCGGCTAAGGCGGGGCTACATCGGTTCAGCGAATCTTTAGATCGCGAGCTGAACGGTAGCGGTATTCGAGTGCTGTATTTGGCGCCGCGAGCCACTGATACCGCGTTGAATAGTAGTGCTGTGAATCAGATGAATCAAAAGCTCGGCAATGCCGTCGATTCTCCTCAACGCGTTGCTAAGCACGTGCAGAGCATGATCGAAAAAGAGACCAGTGCCAAATGGATCGGCTGGCCCGAAAAGCTATTTGTTCGCATAAATCAAATTTTACCAGGTGTGGTTTCATCAGCGATTAATAAGCAGAAAGAAACCATTAATCAGTACGTTAACCGCGTTAGTCATTAGTGAGGGAAGTAACATGAACATCAAACTAATAGGAATTATGTCGATAGGGCTTTGGGCTTCACTGGCTAATGCGAATGAGGCACAAATACAGACTGTGCAAAAAGAGTGGGCTCTATGCCAGTACAACACGCCAGAAGATAAGGACAAACAGCAATGCCTTGAAGCATTGATCAGCAAAAATAACCAGTACTTACGCTCGAATCCGAACGATCCGGAATTAAAAGTTTGGTTAGCGATCAATAAAGCGTCATTGGCGGGAGCAAAAGGTGGTTTAGGAGCGCTATCATTAGCGGAAGAGGCGAAAGAGTTGCTAGAGCAGGTTATTGATACATCACCGGCAACGTTAAATGGTTCCGCCTATACCAGTTTGGGATCTTTATACTATAAAGTACCTGGTTGGCCGATTGGTTTCGGAGATGACGAAAAAGCGGAAGAAATGTTAAAAAAAGCGTTAGAGATCAATCCTAAAGGTATCGATCCCAACTATTTTTATGGTGACTTTCTTGCGCAAGATGGACGTAAAGCAGAAGCAAAAGCTTACCTCATGAAAGCGCTACAAGCAGAACCAAGGGCTAACCGCCAGTTGGCGGATGAAGGGCGTAAAAAAGAGATCGAAATAACAATGGCGAGACTGAGATAACGAATGCGTTTATTACTGGTAGAAGATGATGCGCTGTTGGGGCAATCGATGGTGACATCGCTAAGTCGCAATGGCTACACGGTAGACTGGCTAGATAAGGGGGCAGGGGTTACTACTGCACTAAAAACAGAGGCGTTTACCGCGGTGATTTTAGATCTGACTCTGCCAGATATAGATGGATTACAGGTATTGCGAGCCATTCGTCGTGAAGGTTACCAACTACCCGTTATGATATTAACTGCGCGAGATGATATACGCGATCGTGTTCAAGGCTTGGATGGTGGTGCGGATGATTATCTCGGCAAGCCCTTTGCGCTTGAAGAGTTGCTCGCAAGGTTGCGTGTACTGATTCGTCGCCAATCGGGCTGCGCGGACGAAAAAATTGTTGTTGGTCAGTTGAGTCTTTCGTTGTCGGAACATTGCATTCGTTTTGCGGACTCACCACTGAAACTGACCCGTAACGAGTTTAAGATCTTGGCGGGTTTAATGACCAATGCGGGTCGTGTTCAGAGTAAAGATCAGTTGCAACAATCCCTGCATGGCTGGGATGAGGGAGCCAGTGACAATGCGATAGAAGTTCATATCCATAACCTACGCAAAAAGGTGCCTGATATTGCGATTAAAAACATCCGTGGAGTAGGGTACATTCTTGAAAAATAACCTTTTCAAACGACAAGCGCCTTATTCAATTAAGCGCCAACTGACACTGTCCGTGACAATCTTGGTGAGCGTGTTACTGATGGTATCGCTCTATTTTAGCTTTCAGTCAGCCAAGCATGAGGTCGAAGAGGTATATGATGCGCGTCTAGGTCAGTCTGCGAAACTGCTTCTTCTCGCGATATCTTTATCCAAGAACCAAAACGAACTCATCAATCATCGAGATCAGTTCGATAGCTGGATGGACAACATTAGCAAACTGGCTAAAGACGATGACGAAGGCACTGAGTATGGTCACCCGTACGAACAAAACCTAGTCTTTCAGCTTTTTAGCCGCACAGAATTGGTGTGGAGTTCGATAGAAGAGTTGCCCGCGCTATCGACTTCGCCGCAAAGCAATGGATTTTCTGATGTAGAGATCGCTGGTGAGTCATGGCGAACATTTCAACTAGCGTTTGTTGATGAACAAGGAACCAATGAATATGTTGTTGTGGCAGAGAAGCACGAGATCCGACAAGAAATTATCAACGAAATTGCGTTGTCCACTTCGATTGAGCAGCTATTTTTATTGCCAACCCTGCTGGCAGTACTTCTTTGGCTGATCGCCAAATATCTTCGACCCATCGATCAATTGCGCACTGCCATCGCGCAAAGAAATGCTCACCATCTTGATCGAATCCATGTAAAAGATCACACCGTGGAGCTTGCACCATTAGTCGATGCACTCAACACGCTATTGGAAGAACTTGATCTAGCATGGCAGCGTGAAAAACGCTTTACGCGTGCTGCGGCTCATGAGCTGAAAACGCCGCTTACCATATTAAGACTCAATGTGGAGAACGCACTTTCCACGGATGAGCCAGAGCAAAAGCAACAAGCTTTGCACAACATATTGCTTGGCATAGAGCGCACAGACCGCTTAATCCAACAGTTGCTAACTTTAGCTAAAGTTGACAGTGCTTCGGAGCGAGCGATTGATACTGTTGATCTCAATGCTTTGTTGCAACGTGTGATTGGTGACTTGGCACCTTTGGCACTTAAACAGCAACAAGACATATGTTTAGAAGGCAGTGCCAGTCAGTTTCTTGGTGATACAGCCTTAGTCGAAGTATTGTTCAGAAACCTGATCGACAATGCCATCCGCTACTCAGGACAAGGCAGTGAAATTCGTGTGGTGATGAGTGAGCAAAATGGCGTGATAGAAGTAAAAGTGTCAGACAATGGAGAAAGCATTTCTTCTTTAGTCCGTGAGCGATTGTTTGAAGCTTTCTATCGAGGTCAGTCAGATCGAGGCGATGGTGCGGGGCTTGGAATGGCGATCTGCAAAGACATCGCGACACTACACAACGCCTCTATTGAGCTGTTACCAAGAAAAGACGATTGGAATGTATTTATCGTTCGCTTTAGTGCGAATCGATAACCTTGTCGTGTGATTCTAGTCTAAGAAAGAGGCGGATTATCACGACATATGTGATATTTATTCAATTGATTTTATATCCGAACTATAGATATAAAAGCGCAAGCTAGGTAACCTTTGAGCCACTCATAAACGATTCAATAGGGCATGACGTGGGGTATAAGACCGTTGAACTTATCCATTTGATGGCGCACGAATTTCAGC
>NZ_JBNJOH010000082.1:0-5674 GCF_050113735.1 Vibrio sp. TRT 2004
AGCGGAGCCAGATATCGATGCGCTCCTGCCTTGGAACTTCAAACACTAGCAGTGTCGCCCCGTGGGATCATGGGGCGGATACGATTCATCCTCGCTACAGCTTGCCTTTAGCGCTTCATACGCCTCTATGAATGCTTGCTGTTTTGCTTCATCAAACTTGTGTGGTATGCCTTTCGGTTGCTTGTAGCTAAAACCATTGTGGTGAAGCCATTTGTTCATCCCAGAAACAGTATAATTAAGTCCAAATGTCTCTTTAACGTAGGCGACAATTTGATGAGTATGAGAATAGGTTTTCTCAGTCAAATGCTCGATTAGGTGCATGGTTTGAGTCGTAGACATTTTGCTTTGGCTGCCACCATTTTCAGGCTTAAGCTTTTCAGAAAGAACGTAGTTGCTGAGGTGGCGAGCGACCGTCGATTCATGAATGAGAAGGGCTTGTGAAATCATAGTCTGACTCCAGCCTTCAGAAGCCAGCAAAACCGCCTTAATACGGTCGCAAACTCGACTATCACGTTCAATGTCGTGCATTTGTTCGAGTTGCAGTTTCTGTTGAGGAGTCAGTGTAATTTTCATGGTTAGTAGCATGATCCTGATTCTATTGAAAATCAAGCATCTTCAATGATCACGGGTATAGATCTGACACTTCAGTTTGAAAAGAAGAGAGTTACCTACTTTGATTAAGTATGCTGAATCTTAAGTCAAAGAGAAAGAGGTCACTCTCATGCTTCAGGTGGAACCACATTCCAAGAGTTCTGATCGTTACTTCTGATAAGTTTCTATTCCTTTTATATGGAATGCAACTCTCCAATAAAAAAGAATCTCAATCATACCAAATACAAGAACATCCCATATATTAGTCTGTAGTGGCATAATTAATGCGTAAAAGAGGAAAACTGAAAACAAAAACTTTATAAACATGACCCAACTTATTGCAAGAAACTTCACGATAAAGTGACTACCTTTGTCAGCTCCATTACATCGGTACGCATATAACACCCCAACAATACAAAGAAACACACTTAAAATTGACGCAACCAAGTCAAATATATTGGGTTCTTGATAAGGTATAGAAAGCGCTGCGCCAACTATAAGAATGTGGGCTATGAAATATTTAACAAGCTCATTTTCTTTTATAGTTCCAGTTATAAATTCTTCTTTCAACTTATCAATAGCCCAAAAGTACATCTGACCACCTTTATATTGAAATGTGATAACATATTAATAACTCCATTACCTCACCTTGTATACCAAACTAGATGTTTTATTGATTTACCCATAATCTTTGCCAGTCTTTTTGTTCACAAAAAGAGCCAATAACAAAACAAGCTGGTTCGAATATAGCACGAATCAATTTCCCTCTAATGGAACCTTTATCTAGAACATTCATCTGATAAGCTAACTCTATTGCACGATACTTGGCTATCGGAAGCATTATCTTTTCAAAAAAACTATGATTACGCATCAGTTCCACATAAGGAATAGCCCAATAATGGTATCCTCTTACGGTGGTAGCACTCAAGTTTTGCTGTGTGAACTCTAAGTCTGCTCTCCAAATATTACGCTCAATCATGCCCTTCTGGTAAAAGTGCGTACATATGACCCGACTTCTTCCCTTGCTTCTTCCCTTAGCCTCTTTATTCCTCTTATTATAATGGTCGATTTTCTCTTTTGTTCCCCAGTTTTTCTTTGCTCGATTAGCTATATTGTCTCTTTCATTCCAATAATACTTCGCCCCCTCCTTTGCAGCCTTTTTCCCTAGCTTCTTCAGAGCTTGACCCGCTAGGACTCCTGAACCTGATACATGTTCAGTTTGTTCAATGTCTAGTTCTCTCATAATGGCTCCATAATTGATTTATTGATTGATAAGTTAATTTCAATATATATAGATACTATGCAACTCAAAATTACGCCTTGTGACGAACAACTTTCAACCAAAATATTTCATTTATCACACAAATATGGGATCAAGATATCATATGTGTAATATTTTGTTTCTGGGAGTAGTTTGATTACGGTTAATGTGTATCGAGCGTAAGGGTTGTGGGAACGTTAATGTGTTTAGGGAAGAAGTGGTAATAGTTCAAAAACAGCGGTTATTTGGCAAAGTCATAGTAGCTCAGCCTGTATCTCTATATATGATATGTCTTTTGCTCTTTGTCATTTTTATCACAATTCTTCTTTATCTAAGCCAAGCTCATTATTCTCGTAAAGAAACGGTCAAGGGTTATCTAATCCCTGAAAAAGGAGTTGTTAAGGTCTATTCAAACAGAACTGGTGTAGTAGAAAGTTTTTATGTCAACGAAGGAGATCGTGTTGAACAAGGCAGCGAACTAGTTAAAATAAAAAACAGTCAGAGCCTATCCACTGGGATAGAGTTGTCCGTTGCACTAAGCCAAGAGCTTTCACAACAAATACTATCATTTGAACAAGAATATGATGCCGTAACGAATATGCATCAAAAAGATTTAACCCGTATTAATCACCAACTCAGACAGCTCAATAAGAGCTTATCTGCTATCTCAAATGCTAAACACACTAATCAAAAGAAGCTCAGCCTAAAAGAAAAACAGCTTCAAACTAACCAACAATTAAATGTCAAAGGGTACATCTCCTCAAGTCAATTTGACATTGTTCAAGAAGAGTACTTAGAGGTACTAGAAGCTAATGATCGTTTTGAGCGAGAGTTAGCCAGTATTCAAGCCGAGATCGCTTCGCTGGATTCGGAACGTTTAGCGTTACCTGAGAAGCTGATACTCAAACAAGCCGCAATCAAACGACATATCTCCGAGCTAAAAGCTCAAGTTACAGAGCTAGATAATCAGTATGAATTTATAAAAAAAGCTCCTGAAGCAGGAATTGTAACAGCTATACAACCATCTTTAGGAACCAGAGTAGATGCAAGTACCCCACTGCTCAGTATTATCCCTATCAATTCTCCTCTTGAAATTGAACTACTCCTGCCAACCCGTTCTGCGGGTTTTATGCAGTTGGGTGATCAAGTCAAAATTCGATTTGATGCTTTCCCTTATCAGAAATTTGGTTTCATTACAGGAGAAATATCTAATGTTGATAAGGCATTGATTCTCCCTACAGATAAAGTGCTCCCTATAAAAGTGGAAGAAGCCATATATAGAGTCAGAGCCAAACTTCATCGACAAACCATAAAAGCGTATGGCAAAGAGTTTCCATTGAAGGTAGGCATGATTGCTGATGCAGACATTATTTTAGAAAAACGCAGCTTACTAGAATGGCTACTAGACCCAATCTACATCATAAAGGGGAAAATTGGATGAATAACGAAGTAGCTTCATCTCTAAAAACTGGGGAATTAGCTGATATTTCAGCACTACTCTCATATTCAGGCAAACGCTGTGTCCCTCTTGTTATGCAATCTGAAGCCTCAGAATGCGGTCTAGCCTGCCTTGCTATGATTTCATCTTTCTACGGTCATCAGATTAATCTCTCCCCCCTTAGAAAGAAGCTTACACTTGATAGCAGTGGTATCAACTTACGACAATTAATGGAACTAGCTAGCCAACTGCACTTTTCTTGTCGCGCACTTCAATGCTCCTTAGAAGAAATAGGGCAGCTTAAGCTACCTTGTATTTTACATTGGGATATGCAGCATTTTGTAATACTCACAGGTGTGACAAAGAAGGCAATTTATGTAAATGATCCTGCTTTTGGTAAGCGAAAAATAACCTTAAAGGAGTTGAGCGACTCTTTTACAGGAATTGCTCTGGAACTAACACCAACTTCGTCTTTTAAGAAGCAAGATGAACGCGTGGTCATGAAACTGAATCAATTATGGGAAAAAATAACTGGCTTAAAACGTTCTCTTCTTTCTCTCTTTGCTCTTTCACTTGTACTTCAAGGTGCAGCCTTACTTTCACCCTACTATATGCAATGGATTGTTGATAATGTGTTGCTTAGCAATGATAAACCTTTGCTTGTGGTACTTGCTGTCGGGTTTTCATTACTAATGCTCATTCAAACAGGGGTTAACGCACTGCGAAGCTGGATAATACTACGGTTTAGTAGTGCGCTAAATTTGCAGATGGGAGCAAACCTGTTTCATCACCTACTCAGATTACCAATAAGCTATTTTGAAAAAAGACACATAGGAGATATCGTTTCGAGGTTTGGCTCTCTTTCAGCCATTCGAGAAATGCTTACAACAGGACTTATCGAAGCTTTAATTGACGGCGTAATGGCTTTGATTGTGCTCGTGATGATGTACCTTTACAATCCAGTGCTGGCAACATTAGTTGTTGGCGTAGTCCTTATCTCTTTCGTTATTCAAGTAGGATTTTATTACCCGAATCGACAAATAACAGAAGAATCCATTATTGCTGAAGCTAAAGAAGATACGACGTTTCTAGAGTCCATTAGAGCTATTCAGACCATCAAGATATTTTCTCATGAAACAAGCCGTCAAAATACTTGGCTCAATCGCTATGCAGATGTCATCAATACCAATATCCGATTAGGTAAACTAGATATTGCTGAAAGTTCCCTCAATAGCATTTTGTTTGGTTTGGAATCTATATATGTAGCTTACTTTGGTGCTTTGCTCGTTATGGAGGGCAACCTGACCGTAGGTATGTTACTTGCGTTTATCGCTTACAAAGGACAATTTACCTCAAGTTTAACCAGCTTCATCGATAATATCTTGTCATTCAAGCTGCTAAGCTTACACTTAGAGCGCTTGTCAGATATCACGTTACAAGAAAAAGAGCATCATCAACTTGATGTTACCTCACTCTCACAAACTATCCAGGGTAATCTTAAGTTAGAGAATATCAGCTTTCGTTATGCAGATAATTCTGAGCTAGTTCTAAATAATATCAACCTTGAAATTAAAGCTGGTGAGTCAATAGTCATTGTGGGAACTTCTGGTTGTGGGAAAACGACCTTACTAAAAGTCATTCTGGGGCTTCTAAAACCAACTTCTGGGCGTATTTATTTGGATGATGTGGATGTGAGTGAGATGGGACTCAACGAGTACCGAAAACATTTTGGCGCAGTGATGCAAAACGATATGTTACTATCAGGTACACTTGCAGAAAACATAACATTATTTGACTCTAATTATGATGAGGAAAAGCTCAATGAATATTGTCGCCTGGCCTGTATTAAGGATGATATCGCAACACTACCTATGGGCTACCATTCACTAGTTGGCGATATGGGTTGCAACTTTTCAGGAGGTCAATTACAACGATTACTCTTAGCTAGAGCACTATATAGAGAGCCTAAAATCTTATGTTTAGATGAATCAACCAGCCATCTAGATCAACAGAATGAAAATTGGATAAACGACAATATTAAAAATTTGCCTATGACTCGGATCATCATTGCTCATAGGAAAGAGACAATAGCATCGGTAGAAAGAGTGATTAATCTAAATGAATATAACAAAAAATGTAACTATTCACCCGCTAGCTATTGACGTCAGTTTGGGCTAAAAACGCTGGCGTCTGATAATCTACTTTGAGCATATGATGTTCGACTATTTCACGTAGCCAATTATAGGCAGAGAGCTGCTGAAGTTTCGCTGTCTCGATAAGCGAGAACATCCGCTCACGGAACGTAAGCGCCCCATGATCCCACGGGGCGACACTGCTAGTGTTTGAAGTTCCAAGGCAGGAGCGCATCGATATCTGGCTCCGCT
>NZ_JBNJOH010000083.1:0-5529 GCF_050113735.1 Vibrio sp. TRT 2004
GCATACGTGTATAACAACCCGTTGAAATATACTGACCCAACAGGGCACTGGGTGTGGTGGGCTGCTGCGATGGCATTCTTTGTTGTGAGTCAGACGTTTGAAAACCCTGTAATCCAAATGGCTGGCATGGTGGTCGGTGCAATTGCGATGGGTTATGCCACCTCGGGGCTATATGCGGGCTTGGGCGAAGTAGCTCAAGCGGCAGCGAGCGGTGCAACCGCTTCATTCTCTACGACCTATATCACTACTGGAAATTTTGGAGACTCAGTCCAAGCTGGTGTGATAGGAGGCCTATCTGCTGGTATTACAAATGGGCTTGCCCATGGTGAGGGCAGTCCATTCAATGCACAAACAGGAAGCTTAAGAGCGGCGTTACCCCTTGCTCATGGTGTAGCTCAAGGTGGTATCCATGAATTGCAAGGTGGCAGCTTCAAGCAAGGCTTTATCAGCGGTGTCATTGGTAAGCTTGGTGGGGGAATTGTTCATGCCAATGTTCAAACGCAGACTCTTCAAGCTGGAGGTATGATTATCGTGTCAGGTATAGCGGCCGCAGCAAGTGGTTCCAATAGCCGAGATGCAGTGATGCGTTCTGCTGTTAGTGTGATTACTGTTTATCTCTATAACGATATCGCGCGTATGAAGGAAATGAACCGTAGAGCAACTGAACGACCTCCAACGGATTGGAAAGATGTGACGGCTAAATTGTCCACAGCTTCTGATGCAGTAGCGACAGGTTGTCTGGTAATGGGTAATCTGCCCTGTGCAGGTACTTTTGGTTCAGGTTCCGTTTTCTTGTCATTCGGTTCAAACTTTATGGATGCTACCGATGGCGGAGAGTTTAATGAGACATCAGCAGCAAAAACTGGGCATAGTATGTCTTCCTATGTTATTGAAAAACATGTGGCAGGCGCTGCTCCAGCAAAATATAAACTTCCGATTGCAATTGGCTTTGATGCATACGGTAAAGTTTCAGGCTTTTTGTTTGATGAAGCTTCTTTAAATGAACCAAGGAAAGATTGATGGATGCTAGTTTTGTTTCGAAAATGGTGACTAATACCATGCCATTTTGTTTTGTTCCCGGTGTGGCTGCCTATATTCAATCTGGCGAAGTAGCGGTGTTATTTTTAGCTTTCAGTACGCTCTTTGGATTAATGGATAAATCAATGCATCAACTATTACTATCAAATTCTAGTTATCGTAAATGGGCTGCTATTTTAGTCTTAGTTTCTGGTGGGCTATGTATGTTTCTATCGGTAGGTACTGTGATATGGATCATATTGATACCGAGTATCGCTTTAACCTACTCAGCCTTGCTTGGGGTAGAGGGAAGAGGCTAGATTTTTATGCCCTCTAAAATAAGGGGGTAATGCTTCTTGAAAGTGAGAATTAAAGCTTGCCATTTTATGGTTCAGTTTCCTACAGAGCTTTGTTGTTTTTAATGCTAGAGATGGCTGAGGGTGCCTGGTGTTGTGGCACCTCCACTCCTGATTCATATGTCATTCGCTACAGCAGTGATTATGCTGCGTCTGATTTACAAGCGTTCTTCACACTATCAGCAACAAGCACTTCCAATGCTGAGATTGAGGGGTATGTGCAAGAAGCTCTTATGCGGACAGACGCTACTATTTCATCGAATTAAAAAAGCCTGAATACTCTAACTATATAGATGTATTAATACCTAAAATTAATATATTTGGATTAGAAGTTACTCATCCACTAGGTTATTTAGAGAGAGAAGCAACAATAATGAATGTTTGTATGATAAATAATATTGCTGCATGTGGGTATCAGGGAGTCTTGGAAGTACGACCTCGCGCTTGGCCTGTAGTGGAGTGGAAACGATGAAAAAGCTTGTACTGTTGGTTGGGTTGATATTTTGGACAATTTTGCCGAATGCACAAGCTTCATCACTCCCTAATGATTGGGAAATTTTATTAGCTAAGAAAATAGTTATTGAAAACAAACATGAAGGTTACGACCTAGCATTAGACACATTTGAACGGAGCCTTCCTTCAGATATGAATGGTGATTCTTGGTATTTTACATTTCTAATTCACTATTATAGCAAGGAGTATTATCGAGATATAAGCCAGTATGTCTCTATTTTGGAAAAGGCGAGAGAAAAAGGTAGCGTTCTTGCTATATCCACCATGTATATAATCTATTCGCGGCCACATTTGGTTTCTGTTATAGATACGGATAAAGCTAGTCGCTTGAAGAGAGAGTATCAGAAATTAGTCTCCGATGGGGTTATTAGTAATGAGTACAGTTTTGAGATGGTTGTAAATACGTCGATGAAGCTTTTGGGCTTGTATTGAAAATCAATAATGGAACAGCGAATGATGCTGTTTCAGTAGGTTGTAATACGGTGATGACGTGTGAATAAACAAGATGATAAGTGGGATACAACAGCAATATATGGCGTACTTTGGTGCTGTGTTGTAATACTGTTTTTTAAGGGAGATTACTTATTGGCGATACTTAGTAGTTTTGCTTATACAAGTGTTGTCTCTTTAAATTCGGTTTTACAACCAGTACGTAAAAAGTATCCGTATTTTATTATGTGTGTTGTTACTTCGTTTATATATGTGTGGGGAATTGTGTATGTATTCCAACTGTTAGAGATTCGCAATTTATGGAGGATGTTAGCAACCCTGCCTTTGATTTTTCTTATGTATTGGTTTGGGACTCGAAAAGTACGCCCCCTGCTTACAGAAAGAAAGGAAAGTTAATCATATGAAACTTAGCTACTGCTTCCGTAAAGTATACTGACCCAACAGGGCACTGGGTGTGGTTCGCCGCAGCGATGGCATTTTTGTGGTGAGCCAAACATTTGAGAACCCTGCAATCCAAATGGCCGAAATGGTGGTTGGTGCGATTGCCATTGGGTATGCCACCTCGGGGCTATATGCTGGTTTGGGCGAAGTTGCTCAAGCAGCTGCGAGTGGTGCGACCGCTTCATTCTCAACAACCTATATCACTACTGGGGATTTTGACGATTCTCTTCAGGCGGGGATAATAGGCGGTTTGTCTGCGGGAATCACTTATGGGGTAGCGCATGGAGCGACAGGTGGAACGAGTCCGTTTGGAGCGGCTTTACCCCTCGCTCATGGTGTGGTTCAAGGTGGTTTCCATGAATTGCAAGGTGGTAGCTTCAAGCAAGGCTTTATCAGCGGTGTCATTGGTAAGCTTGGTGGAGGAATTGTTCATGCCAATGTTCAAACGCAGACTCTTCAAGCTGGAGGTATGATTATCGTGTCAGGTATAGCGGCCGCAGCAAGTGGTGCCAACAGCCGAGATGCAGTGATGCGTTCTGCTATTAGTAGTATTACGATCTACTTATACAATGACTTACGTGGAATGAGTGGCATTGCGAAAATGAGCGAAGCAAGAGCGGTAATGCAAGAAGCTGATACAATAGCCACACAACAAACAATCGAGTTTGTAAAAGACGAAGGGCCTGGGTTAATGGCCGATGGATTGGCAGTAGGAGCTGCTGGGTATGCGTGCTATCAAAGCATAGGATTATTATGTTCGGCTTCTGCGTCATGGGCAGCTGCGAGTATTGACAGTCGATTAGGTAATAAAAACCATCTGCTTGTCGATGTAATGGTTGAGAGTGGGATAAGTGATGGAAGTGCTAACACTATCAATAATTTCATCGGATTGGGGCTATCCGCTCCAGGCGCCGTAAGAATGGGGATGGGAGTCATGCTTAAAGAAGATACAGCGGATGCAGTCGGAGTAGGTGTTTGGAGTTATGAGTATTTTTTTAGAAATGACGAATAGAGCTAGGATCGTCACATTTGTACTGTTTGTGGCTTGTACTCTTTTATGGGCTAATCATGCAAATGAAATAGGTGAAAGAGTCGAAGTGAAATCAACTACTCTGACTTTTATTGATAGAGGGTATATCGGTAGGGATAGTACTCATAATTATTATTATGTTTTAGGTAATGGGGTTAAAGTTCGTGCTCCTGAAAATAACGAAGAGAATAGTTTCTTTTTAAGGGAATATCTTCTTAGCGATTTTAAGTGTGATGTTGTGTATTTTGAAAACCATAGCCTAATTAATAATGACATCAAGGTTACTAATTCTATTCGTTGTGGTGACGATGTGAGGTATTTGTACAATGATTAATGTTAAAAAACTGTATCTAGTATTGGTTTTAGCACTACTTGCGGGCTGTGGCAGCGGAGATAGTGACAGTTCAAACTCTATAAACACAGACTCACATGTAACTCGTTACAGCAGTGATTATGCTGTATCTGATTTACAAGTGCTCTTCACACTATCAGCGGTAAGTTCGTCTGATGCTGAAGTTGCTGCGTATGTGCAAGATACCTCATTCAACTACGTTGCTATTAATGGAGGTGACCAACTGGTCGCTGAGGTTGATAGCGTGAACTTCTCGTTAGCTGAAACATCGGTAGAAGGAGGCGTTTACTATTATGGTGCAGATGTTTCAGCAAACGCATCCGAATATCTAGTTAAGTTATTAAGAAATGGTGTTGTTCAAAGCTCATTAACGGTGAATGAGCTTCCATTACCTTTCACACTAACGACGAGTTTTTCAGGGGAAGTGATCGATGTCTCATGGGCGCCAGAAGCTGACCATACATACTCTTACGTTGTTGAAACGCTAACTTGTACAAATAGCGTCGAGACCAATATCCGAACGGCATCGCCAAACATAATTGCTGGTGATCATCTGCTTAATTCTGGTTCTTATAATAAGAGTTTGAGTGAGATATTCGGTCAGACTCAAGCTCAGCTAACTCAAGGTTTTGACAGCTGTACTTTTGAAATGGATATCATTGCAACGAAAGACTCTATACCAACTCAATTCAATGGGCAAATAACTCTGGATGTTCAACAGAAAAGAACGGTAAGAGTAGATATATAAAACCCTTTCCACAATAGCTCAAGCATTGTAGCTAAATGCTTGAGCTATAATTTTTAGCACGTTTGTATGACCCTGTGATTGGTCGTTTCTTGAGTGCCGACACGTTTGTGCCAGAACCAAGCTTTAGCCAGAGTTACAACCGTTATGCTTATGTGCTTAATAACCCAGTGAAATTTAATGACCCAACTGGTCATGTCTGGGGCTGGTTTATTGCAGGGCTTGCTATTTTTGTTGCGTCTCAAACTTTTGATAATCCGATGATTCAAAAGGTTGGTGCAATCGTTGGTACGGTAATGATGGCTTATGGAGGAGGACAAGTACTGTCAGCTTACTTGGATAGTTATGCGGTGGTGGCGGCCAATGGAGCGACGACCTCATTTACAACAACGTATTTGACCACGGGAGACTTTGGCAGCGCATTAGAGGCAGGTGTGATCGGTGGGGCATCAGCGGTTATAACCAATGGGCTTGCCCATGGAGAAGGTAGTCCATTCAATGCACAAACAGGAAGCTTAAGAGTGGCGTTACCCCTTGCTCATGGTGTAGCTCAAGGTGGTATCCATGAACTGCAAGGAGGCAGCTTCAAGCAAGGCTTTATCAGCGGTGTCATTGGTAAGCTTGG
>NZ_JBNJOH010000084.1:0-5035 GCF_050113735.1 Vibrio sp. TRT 2004
TCAGATCGCTCAAACGGTACCGAGTTCCCTTCTTTTTCTACAAACCAGTGATCTATATTTAGGAACAGTTATTTAGGTAAATCAATCAAAAAGAATTTTAATAAAGACAAATTTGATTTTATTCTGACGGTTGAAGATATGGGCTATTTACAAGCCTCAGACCCAGCCCAGAAGTCCTTTAAACTGGGAGATAAGTTTCACTTTACGACACATCAGACAAGACGCTCACTTGCTTATTACCTAATTGGTTATGAGCTATGTTCTTTCCCTGCTTTGAAGCAACAGTTGTCACATTTGTCGATGGCGATGACGAGATGGTATGCCCGTAATGCCCATTCATTTGAACAGCTTTACAGTGAAATTAGCAAAGAGCGGATCACTCAAAAGGCTGAAATTTTTGCTCGCATATATCAAAAAATGGCGAACGGTGAACGGATTGCAGGTGGCAAAGGTCAAGCAATGGTTGCTGAAATCAGTCGTGAAGGTGAAAGCTATTTTGAAAATGGGGTAAACAAACGCAAGTTATCAATTGATTATTGGATTGATCAGTTAACTAACGGTAAGGCGCACTTACATGCCGTTGCTCCTAGTATGTATTGCACCAACACTCAATGTTCAATGCGCATCAATATTGATTTAAGTGAGTGTGTGGACTGCGAATACGATTTTATTGAAAACGCTGTTTATGCCGAATCTTCTCGCATGGATGCGATGAGAAATATTGAGTTTCTAAAAGAATGCGGTGAATTGAACTCCAGTGCCGCAACTAAATACTTTATGCAGGTAAAAGCGGCAGAGGCGATCATGGATGATTTGGGATTCGACCATGATAAGTATGAGTTTGCAGAAGATGTGCGGAGTTTAGTTATAAACACGATAATGGTGGCGTAAGACATGACAGATAGAACGGAATTAAGCTCAACAGAAAAGCAGTTGAGAGAAGCTCTGAAGCGTCTTATTGACAAACAGCCGACCCACAGGGAGTTGAAGCGAAAACTAAGTGCCAACAAACTCAAGATTGTTGTTGCTAATGTTGAAAAAGAGGCTGGGCTATCTAATGGTGCAGCAAAGCGTTATCCCGAAACAAAAAAATGATTGAAGGCGCAGAAGCAGAGCGTATTCATGGATCGAGCGATGTGTCAGGTGAAGTTGTGCGTGCTCACCCGATTTATATCAAAGCTAGAGAGGATTTAGAAAAAGCTAAAGAGGAAGTAAAAAAACTCAAAGCAGAGTTAGAGCAGAAAGATGGAAGACTTACTCATTACAAAGAACTTTTAAAGTCTCAAGCCGCAAGAATGCATCAAATGAATGTTGCCATGTGGAATGACATACCTGAAGAAAACAAGCATGTTGAAGTAATTATTGATGTGCAAGACATGGGATCTCAAGACAATATTTTAGCCTTCAAAAAGCGTGAGAAATTGAATTAGTATTGTTAGCGTAGAGAGTGTAAACAAACTGGTCAATTTATTTACACATCATACAACACTCAAAATGAACAGATAAATCTTGACGATGGTGTAAAACATTATGTAAATAAATGGCGTTGTTGATCAAATCAGCTTGAAGATCAACGACGCCATATATGACTAGCCGTTAGCTTCTAACAGGCATACCTAGTCCTATGACTTTGTTCATTGCTTTGACATTTGCCAGTGCCTCACCAACTTGAGCGTTATAACATCTCAAGCTCAATTTACCGCTGGTTAGTCCTTTATATCGAGACATTGCAGTCTCAGATATTGAGCGATAGTGATAACCCGACTCAGATTTCCACTCCGCTATTGTTCCGTTTTTCAGAGCCTTTACTGCTTCATTTCTGGGATGCCCATCTTCCCAAAGCGCCGCATTCTTGCGAGGCGGTATCAACGGAGTACTGCCCTTATTTTAGGTTCATCGCGGCTTTCCGGGGAAAGCCGCTTTTATCTTCATAAAGAAGTATTCCGTATCTCGGTATCCATAGCCCATTCTTTTTATTAGCTTAATCTTGTTATTGATCCCTTCCAAGGTACATGTATTTAGATGATACGAAGCTGACGCCACTATCCCATGAAGATAGGGTTTCAGTTTTCTAGCAAAGTTTATGAGCGGTTTGATCCCACTTTCATGGACCTGTTGCCACCACACCTCCCAGAGATCATTAGCCTGTTTCTCCGAGCTGCAATACCAGAGCTCTTTGAGTTGAGCTCCTAGCAAATGGGTCACCATTAAGTCACGATTGACCGCAAGTATCTCATCCAGATAACTCTGTTGCTTAGTGTTTAAGTTCTCTTGATTTTTCAGTAGCACCCAACGGGAGCGTTTGATCCAACGCCGAGCATTTTTGTCATCTTTCAGTTGATTCGCTTGATCAACTCGGACTCTATCCATCACTTCTCGACCAAACTTAGCGACGACATGAAAGAGGTCATAAACGATACGGGCATTAGGACAATGAGCTTGGACTTCTAGGTCAAAAGCTGTGTTCATATCCATTGCCACAACTTCGATATTTTGAGCGTATTCTCCAAGAGTTTCAAAGAAGGGACGTATGTCCTTGCGTGCTCTACCTAGACCAATCCAGAGCACTTGGTGCGTTTGTGCATCTGCGACAACCGTGGCATAACGATGCCCCTTGAATATGGCAAATTCGTCCATGACGATTTGACGCAACTGACTCCATGGAACATCAGGAACCACACGCTTTAAGCGTTGCTTATCCACCTCTTTAATGGTGTGCCAGTGCACTCCAGTAAGCTCAGAAATATGCTTGATGGGTAAAAGTGGTAGTAGCTTTTCTATGTATTCAATCAGCCGGTTAGTGAGGCGAGAGTATGGCTTAACCCAAGAGATAGCTTCGGTTTTAATGCCACAGCTAGAGCATTTGATACGTCGAGTCTGGACGAGTAACTCGACAGGTGTGCCAAGGGTCATCGCTTCTTTAAGCGTTCGCCATTGAGTATCGTGGATAGACTCAGAGGCTCTACCGCAAGGGCAGCATGCAACTGAGTCAGGAATTAGGGTGATAGATATTAATGAGTCAGTTTTATGAGACTTTACGATCTGAAAGCCTTCCCAGAATGACGATAGGAAAGTATTATTCGGCATGAAAACGGTAGTTTGTGTAGGTTTTGTTTGGCGATAAAACTCTATCACTTTCTACCGTTTTTGTTTTGAGTTCCCGCTTATCCGCGATGAACCTTATTTTTCAGGGTCTCATAGCAACTTTTTGTGTCATACGCTCCATCGGCAGATACGGTATCTATCTTTCTACGTAAAGGGTTGAGTAATGTTGACAACACTTCGCTATCGCCAACACTTACAAGACTGACTTCTGCACTAATGGCCTCATGAGTTTCTACATCAACGGCTAAGTGCAGTTTGCGCCAAGTTCTGCGTTTTTCGGCGCCGTGCTTTTTCACCTTCCACTCACCTTCGCCAAAGACTTTGAGACCAGTCGAGTCAATAGCGATATGGCGAATAGCTCCTCTGGATTTGTTACGATATTTGACTTGAACTGTCTTCGAGCGTTTGCTGATACACGTGTAGTCAGGGGAACCTCCAATAGCTCAAAGATAGAGTCGATAAAACCTTGAAGCGCACGCAATGGTAGAGAGAATATCCCCTTAATCATCAATGCAGTTTCAATCGCTGTATCAGAGTACTGGAAACCTCTACCACGCTTACCATGATGGGTTTTGCATCGCCATGCATCTACAGCTGAATCATCTATCCAGAACGTAACCGAGCCCCGTTTACACAGAGCCTTATTGTACTCCGCCCAGTTAGTTATCTTCTTTTTTGCCTTACCCATGTCACCACCGCTCTAACCATCATAAAGGGTCAGATCGCAAGACTCGAAAAAGGTTCAACTGATTTAGGCAACAACGCCAATTTATCTTGCACTTCATCGGTAAAAAACAGACTTTACGTTGGTTGAGCCTACGTCATACAAGACTTGAATTATCTTCCCAAAAGCTCGAATGTGAAATTCATCAGCATAACCATCTATTGTCGATGGCACGTTACCAGTTGTTAATGCCACAAACGCAGGACTCTTAACAAGGTCTTGATAAGTACGACCAATAAAGTCAAGATAACTGGTCATCTCAAACACTAGTCCTGCTCACTAACCGAGAACCTTATGTCTACTATCTGGTTTGGGTGGCTATGTGATAGGCTAAATGTCAGTTTGCATTGCTCTGATAAATCGTACTGAACCCAACCGTTTTTCACTAAACCAGGTAGTTTCCTTGCCCCAACTATTTTTGTTGGCTCTCCAAGCTCTGACTTTATCGAAGATAAGTCCATTTTGCTTGTCAGAGATAAATCTTCGGTTGAGAGTATATTTACAAGTTTATTGTCAAGAGGATATTTAACGATGAAAAACTTAAGACGTTTATCTTGATCAAAAATCATATTAATCTTGTCGTCGTAGCATACTAAGTCAAATCGCTCGTCTAACGTTGGCTCAAACTGAAGAGTATTGCCTCCAACTAGAGATGCAAAAGAACTATCTTTTACAAGATCGTCATAATAGTTGTTTAACCATTTAGTTACTTTAGTCATAAATTCCTGACTCTTCATTTAGTTTATGTAGTTCATCAAAAGAATACTCTATTTCTTCTTGGCTATACCCATGCTCTTGAAGGCAAAGAGCGATTGCTTCCATATCTTTTTGAGCAGCCTTTCTCAAATCTTGCGAGTCAACAGTGCTCTGTTCTGGTTGATTTCGACCACCATAAGTTCTAGAACATTCTTTGTGAACCTCATGGGGAATCGCGATTCCATGAGTAGCCTTTTTCAATTCAGCTAACTCTTTCGCTGTTAAAGGTTGCCCATCACTAGTAGCCCATTTTTCAACTGCTTTAAATGATGGAATATGGTCAATATCCATACCATCTTTTTTACTTTTAGGTGCTAACTCACCGTAAGTTCCGACTTCCAATGGCTTTACTTTTGGTTTATTGAAGACTAAATAAAGAGGAGGCAACCCAGCATCCACAGGGAAGGTGATAATATATTCGACTAGATCTTCTTCTGGGTAGAGAACCGT
>NZ_JBNJOH010000085.1:0-4804 GCF_050113735.1 Vibrio sp. TRT 2004
ATGGAGTGCCGACTCCGGCTGGTCAAGTGGTGCAGATGTAAAATGGCATGTGACTTATAACTTCTCCAACGACCCAAACAGGTATGAATTGCGCATTCCTTTCCAGCAATATCAAGACTCGTTTGATTGTGAAGTAAACTTGGGGGATATAACAGTTCAAGCCTATAACGCATTTGATACAGTAGGTTTTGCCCAACTACGTATTTACCAATCAGGCACAAAATATTACAACAAACCGATAGACTTAGATTCTACAATTGAAGCCAAAGATTGTCGTACTCGATATTACGAAGATTTAAATGAGTGGTCATCTGGCTTAGCATGCAGTTTTTATACGAATGGAGAAATAAGGGATAAACAAGCGGATTTAGTCGTTTTCAATGCTTACAGTGTCTACTTTGATTTCTCTCAGTTTAATAGCGATACGGTGATTCACTACGACATTTTAGCTGGTGAAGAGTATCGTAGTACCCCGTTAGATCCGGAGACTGGCAAGTGACTCGGTTAACTAAGCGACAATTCATAGAGAGAAGTGTCGCATTGGTTCTGGTTTCAGTGAGCGCACTTTCTGGG
This sequence comes from Vibrio sp. TRT 2004, assembly GCF_050113735.1. Classification (NCBI taxonomy): domain Bacteria; kingdom Pseudomonadati; phylum Pseudomonadota; class Gammaproteobacteria; order Vibrionales; family Vibrionaceae; genus Vibrio; species Vibrio sp. TRT 2004. The sequence continues at coordinate 574 of NZ_JBNJOH010000085.1, forward strand.
TTGTACTCGATACTGAACACTACCGAGCAAGAGTCTATTCTGGTTACGGGCTTAAAACCAACCGATGCAACCGTAAAAGTGTGGGCAAACTATTGGGTATATGGTGATGACTGTGAATCCTACTCTTATGATATGTTTGGCCAAAAAGCCCATCGAGGAGGAAAGATCACTACATTCTTTACTCCGAGTAATGATGTAAGTGATGACCGTTATCAGTTCACCGTGCCATACTCAACTTACACAAACAGTGAAAATTGCGTGGTCGAATTAAGAGATATCAAGGTCGAAGCCTATAACGCATTTGATACGGTAGGTTTTGCCCAACTACGTATTTACCAATCAGGCACCGATTATAACAATAAACCGATAGGCTTAGATTCTACAATCGAAGCTAAAAAATGCGAGCCCTTTTATTCTGCAAAATATAATAGATGGACGAATGGATTTGGTTGCTTTTATTACGTTAATGGTGAAAAGAAATCAAAAGACCAAGAGTTTAACGCAGAAAGTGTCTACTTTGATTTCTCTCAGTTTAATAGCGATACGGTGATTCACTACGATATTTTAGCTGGTGAAGAGTATCGTAGTACCCCGTTAGACCCTCAAACAGGTAAGTAACTCCGTCTAGCCACCGACCAAGAAAGTGGCTACTTTGTTGCTAACATTTTGTTTTCAGAACAGCACCAACAAGAAAATCAGCAGTGGATCACCAATATGCCAGTGGAAACATTGGCTAAGTTATTGTCGAAATGGATGTCTACTTCGAGCGTTGGGAAGTTGAGGGCAATGCGAGAGCAAGTGAAGCGTTACATTCTGCCAGAACGAAAAAAACGGCCCAAATCAAGGACCGTTCGTATGAGTAAAACTCGCTACCCTGTTCGTTCCAAACACGTTAAGTGATAGGAGTTACCCCAGATTAGGCGCTTTTTCGTAGTCAATAGAGGTTAAACCGTTTGCTTAGCCAGCTGCTCTGGTTGTTGAGCCTCTGAAGCCAATTCAGCGCCTTCAATTGGTTCGCATTTATCAACAAACCAACCCATATATGACGTAATGATGGTGACGAGGATACAAACAAAGCTTAACCACATGAACGGCGCATAAGAAAGTGTTGCGACACCAAGGATGCTCGCCATGTAGATACCGTTATCACTCCAAGGCACCATGCCCGAAGTCAAGGTACCGCCAAACTCTGCGTTACGAGAAAGATTTTTACGCTTGTAACCTAGACGGTCATAGTTCTTAGCACAGATCTTAGGGGTTAGGATCAGTGACACATACATCGCTGAACCGAAAACGTTACCCATAAAGGCGGTAGCAATCGTGCTTGTGGCAAGTGAACCTGCGCTCTGCACTCGACGTTCAAATAGTTTTGCGATGGTCTCTAGCACACCCACTTTATCGAGCAAGCCACCAAATCCTAGACCAAACACAATGACTGCAACTGAACCGAGCATTGATGACATGCCACCACGGTTTAGGATTGAGTCAATGAACGTTACGCCAGATGAGATTTCAAAAGGTGCCCACGCAGTGTTGAATGCTTGAAGGAAGTTAACATCTTGAATCATCACCGCCCAGATAATCCCGAGAAGTGAGCCGAAGCTGATCACAGGGAATGAAGGCATACGCATCGCCAGTAGACCAAGAACGATCACGACAGGGACGAATGAGTAAGGGGTGATGTAGAACTGCTCTTCCATCGCCTGAATAACAGATTGCACCTGAGTCATGTCAACGTTGCCAGCGTAGTGGAAACCAAACGCGGTGAACATGATGCCAGTAATGATGTAGCTGATTAAAGCCACTGGCAGCATCCCTTTAATGTGTTCTACGACTTCTACGTTGGACATCGAAGAAGCTAGGATCACGGAATCAGACAGTGGTGACATCTTATCGCCAAAGTAACAGCCAGAAAGTACCGCACCAGCGGTAATCGGTGCTGGAACGCCAAGTCCCTGACCAATCCCCATCATCGCAATACCCGCGGTGCCGGCCGCACCCCATGATGTGCCCGTTGCGAGTGCCGTCAGTGAACAGATGATCATCGTTGCAAGAAGGAAAATTGAAGGGTGAATTGCTTTCAGACCATAGTAAATGATGGTAGGAACGATACCGCCTGAAATCCAAGTGCCAACAAGCGCACCGACTGCCAGTAGAATGAGTACCGCTCCCAAGCCGTTGGATATGCCGTCCAATGCTGCTTTCTCAAGATCCTTGTACTGGTGTCCTAAACGTATGCCGAGCACCATGATAATGAACCAGCCAATGTATAGGGCAAGCTGGATAGGAAGATCCAATTGGGCAGTGAACGAAAATGCCATCAATAGGAACAATCCAAGGGAGACGATAACCTGGATCAAGCTGGGTAGACGTGGGGTAAGTTGCGTCATACAGAGCCTCTTATAAATGTTGTGAGCAAGAGCAAATAGAAGCCACTGCACTATCTGCTTTACGAGTGTTAACTCCTTTTTGGTACGAGTGGCACTTTACCGTAGTTAGAATAATATTTCGATAAAATGTCCATTCAATGTGATTTGAGTCTGTAATGGTGATTTATTGTGGTTAAATATATGGTAATTCGTTAATTTTAATGAGTTGAAATGTTTTGAAATGTAATCAAGGTGTGGCACGTATTTTTCACTTATGTTTTAAGAAGCATTTGTTTTGTTTGTGAAAATAACAATCGAACAAAAAGGGAGCAAAATGTAGGTTTTGCACTTATTTGGAGTGGGAGCAGATAAAAGTTACAGATTTGATGCAATTTTTCCTTGAGATTTTGCTTCGAAAATTGAATATTGGGGTATCCCATTATTTAAGTTGATTACACGGAGAGTTGAGAATGAGAGTAGGTTTAGTTGGTTGGCGCGGCATGGTCGGTTCTGTACTTATGCAACGTATGGTTGAAGAGAAAGATTTTGACCTTATTGAACCAGTTTTTTACAGCACATCTCAAATTGGCATCCCAGCTCCCTTATTTGGAAATAGTAAGGTAGGCAAAGATGCTGGAATGCTACAAGACGCATTTGATATTGAAAGCTTAAAGCAGCTTGATGCCGTCATTACCTGTCAGGGTGGTAGCTACACGGAGCAAGTATATCCAGCACTTCGCCAAGCTGGTTGGAAGGGCTACTGGATTGACGCAGCGTCAACCTTACGTATGGCGCAAGATTCTATCATCACACTCGATCCAGTAAACTTGGCGCAAATCCAGCGAGGTATTCACGCTGGTACTAACACCTTTGTTGGTGGTAACTGTACGGTTAGCTTGATGCTAATGGGTCTTGGTGGTCTGTTCGAAAAAGGCTTGGTTGAATGGACGAGTGCCATGACTTATCAAGCGGCTTCGGGTGCTGGTGCACAGAACATGCGTGAACTTATTTCTCAAATGGGTGTAATCAATGACTCAGTTAGCAGTGAACTTGCTAACCCATCGAGCTCTATCCTTGATATCGACAAGAAAGTTGCTGATACCATGCGCAGCGGTTCGTTCCCAACAGACAAGTTTGGCGTTCCTCTAGCAGGCTCATTGATCCCATGGATTGATGTGAAGCGCGACAATGGTCAAAGCAAAGAAGAGTGGAAAGCGGGTGTTGAAGCGAACAAGATTCTTGGTTTCCAAGATTCACCGGTTCCTATCGATGGTACCTGTGTACGTATCGGTGCGATGCGTTGTCACTCTCAAGCGCTTACTATCAAGCTAAAGCAGAATGTACCTATGGATGAGATTGAAGAGATCATCGCAACTCATAATGATTGGGTTAAAGTGATTCCAAACGATCGTGACATCACCGCGCAAGAGCTGACGCCAGCTAAAGTGACTGGCACACTGTCTATCCCTGTTGGTCGTCTCCGTAAGATGGCAATGGGCGATGATTTCTTAAACGCGTTCACTGTCGGTGACCAGCTACTTTGGGGTGCAGCAGAGCCGCTACGCCGCACATTGCGAATCATCTTGGCTGAGAAAGCTTAAGAGAGGCGAGAGTTTAGAACGCTGCGCTTCGAGATATGAGAACGCTTCGCTCCGAGACCGGACTTCGTCCTGCGAGAGGAGCTTGCGATGAGCGAGTCGAAAGCTGCAGGCAGCGCTCGCTGATATTTAAGTTTAATTACCTGAATTTAAAAGAAAAGGGTTGGCACTGTGTGTCAACCCTTCAAAATTTTCTCGCTTCTCGCTTCTCGCTTCTCGCTTCTCGCTTCTCGCTTCTCGCTTCTCGCTTCTCGCTTCTCGCTT
>NZ_JBNJOH010000086.1:0-4602 GCF_050113735.1 Vibrio sp. TRT 2004
TAGAATCCGGCAAAACACCGAATGTAGAGCTGCTGTCCGATCCACTGTTGTCAGCGGTAGCTATTGTTGACAAAAGAGGGAGTCCATGTAGCCCAATTAACGTGTGAGCAGCGCAGACACTGAACTTAACCACTGCGCCGTAAACACTAAACTCAACCTGAATTGAGAGCGCCGAGCGTTGCGAATCAACTTGAATTGCTTGTTATGTGACAGTTTTAGTTCGTTTCACCTTGACCCAACATTTGATCGATAACTGGAGTCATCTTTTCTTTCACACTATCAAACTTAGACATGTCCAAACCACCCTTACCATCTAAGTGGTACTCTCCATAAGCGATCTTTTTATGATTTTTGTAAAGACGAAGTTCTGCATGAGACAAGTAAGGAACAAAGTCCCAAGACCTAAGTGCTGTATATGTAAGCTTATAGTCACAAGACTCAGGAACAAAATCTACAAGCTCTGTTGTAATACCGTGATATTGAAAACGGTCTTCTACTACACCTATAAATTCGTCAACAATGACTTTAGGGTTATTTTGGATACAGACATGTTCCAAGCTATATTCGTTTGATACTGGCTCGACTGTGATAGATGTACAACCAGAGACAATTAGGAGAGAGCTTACCGCTAATAAACTTGACGCTTTCATATGGACAACCAATTGAATTATTTATAATTAGCTGATGATTATACAACCAAGAACACATTAGTCTTTGAAATATGTCAAGTTTCCGAGATGGCACATAACGCCAAATTAAGGTGATGAGATGGTCTCCCCCTACCACTTCACATGACTATCAGCCATGCTTGGAGTGTTCAGGTCCAAAGCAAAAGGAGAAGACCATGACTCAGCATAAAATCATCGGCATCGACTTAGCAAAAAATATTTTCTTTCTTTTTGAAGTTAATCATAAAGGAAAGAACCTTGCCCGTAAAAAACTTCAACGAAGTAAGCTACTTAACTACGTCGCAAATCAAAGTCCATGCATCATCGCCATGGAGGCCTGTTCTGGTGCGCATTATTGGGCAAGAGAATTCGAGAAGTTTGGTCACGAGGTACTTTTATACCCACCTCAACATGTCAAAAAACAGCGACGTAAACAAAAGAATGACTACAACGATGCAGAAGCGATTGCTGAGCTTGCACTTTATCAACGCGCCCACCCCGTTCCACACAAGTCCATCGAACAACAAGATATTCAATCATTGATTCGAATGCGCAGACTATGTGTCACCGAAAGAACGCGTTTAATTAATCAACTTCGAGGATTAGTTGCTGAATACGGCATCATTATTCCCAAAGGAAAAGCGTCTTTTAGGCAAGCCATTCCCGAAGTGCTAGAAGACGCCGAAAACCAGCTATCGCCCATATTACGAGAGCTTCTATCACGCCAATACGAACGCTATATCTATATCGATGAGCAAATCAGTTGGTTTGAAGAAAAACTCAACCAAACGGTCAAACAGTTTGATAATGCCAAACGACTGATGTCCATTCCTGGCTTTGGACCACTGACTAGCCAAGCCGTTGCTGTATGGCTCGGCTCTGGACAACAATTTAAAACAGGGCGAGATGCTTCTGCTGCGATGGGACTCGTTCCAAAACAAGACACGACGGGTGGGAATGCCATTCTTCTCGGTATTACCAAGCGGGGTAATACTTACATTCGGTCCTTACAGGTTCATGGTGCTAGAGCTGCTTTAAGACGAGCCAAGTTCAAGTCCGACAAACTCAGTCAATGGATGCTTGAGTTACAAGAACGACGAGGCCCCAATCGTGCTGCGGTCGCACTCGCCAATAAACTCATGCGGATAGCTTTGGCTGTTATCGCCAAAAACGAAGACTATCAACCAGCATAAAACATCATGCACCACCAACCCTTTGCAAAGTACGTAGTAAGATGAATAACAGGATAAATCCTACACGTTGAAAACCTTCTGCTCACTCTGGCTTTTAAAGTCGATAAGGTGATTAGGACTTCGTGTTCGACTGCCTCATCTTGGCCAAGGCAATAGCTGCTAAAACAGGCCGTATATATGGTAGTTAACCTGCGCTTTTAATCATGCTACTGACTTGCAAAACTGGGGGAGACCATATATGTGAGCAACGCAGCCACGAAACTAAACCATACCACCGTAAACACAAAACCCAACGATGGAATGAAAAAATGCCATGCGTTGGGAATCACTCTTGAATGCTTTGTATGGGAAATTTTTATAGATATGCACCTACTACTGACATACAGTGCTGAACAGTGCTTTCTTTTTCACCGACTGGCGCGACATAATGAATTGCCGATTCAGCGTCAGCCCTACCCGATAACTTGCTAATTACCCACGCAGCCAAGTACTTTGATGACAAACAACCACCTGCTGTCGCTAGATTACCTTTAGCATAAAAGGGCTGTTCTAAAACAGTGATTCCTGATTCGACAACCCAAGGTTTCGTTGTTAAATCGGTGCAAGCTGGCATTTGATGCAGTAGACCAAGTACTGACATGAGCAACGTACCTGAACATTGCCCACCAATTAACTGGGTTTTAGGGTCAAGCTTTAGCCGTGAAAGTATATCTCGGTCTTGTGCAATATCGCGCGTTAGTACGCCGCTACCAAATAAGACGACGTTGGCATGATTCGCAAACTCAAGAGGTTGTTGAGATTGGATTGTAACTCCGTTCATTGAAGTAACGTATTGAGATGGACTCGTTATTTGCACATTCCAACCAGCGTCTTTCATTCGGTTCAGAATGCCCGCAGCTATAAATGAATCCAGTTCATTAAATCCGTCAAAAGTTAGTACAGCAATGTCCATATTTACTCCTATTTGCCTAACGCCGCATTAAGGTGTGAGCGGCGCTTGGCTATACTTGAGCGAAGCGAAACTGCCAAGCGTTGCGAATCACTCTTAAATGCTTTGTTATGTGCATTTTTCCAACATCAACTGCCAGTCATTTTTTGATACCCAAGACTCATAGACCTTGACCCTATGATACCCATTTGAGGTCAAAGACGTGATACGAATATATCGCTTCCCCAAAATTGAACTTTGATACCTTAAAGCAGCCGGAATGCCAAATAAATAAATATCGTCGTTATCCGTTGTCAGGTTGCTTTCACTTCTTTTCACCGTCCCTACGTACTGAAAAATAGCACCAACTAGAACTGCACCATAGGTAAACGAGTTTTGCTCTATCGAAAAGGCAAACTGCATTACTAGCAATACTGATACACCGCCAAACAATGACGCAAGACTCATAGAAAGTGCTCGGGGAAACCCCATAAACTCAATTTTTCGCATGATAGAACCTCCTTTACTCATGATTGTTCTATGAAATACGAAAAGTGCCACCCTAAACCTAGAACCATTGCGAGCTTGTTCAAACAGACGCATGCACATAACGCCGCATTAAGGTGTGAGCGGCGCTTGGCTATACTTGAGCGAAGCGAAACTGCCAAGCGTTGCGAATCACTCTTAAATGCTTGTAGAACGTTACTCAAAGCTGTCGAGGTCGATCTTATATTTTGTTAAAACCTCTTGCATTTGCAGCTTTTTCTGCCCCGCTGAAACAGCCATAACTTTTGCTGTTACATCAGATATTTCACCTTTTGTAATACCTGCCTTTTTTGCCTCTAGCAAATAGTAACGTGTACACGGTAAACAATTCATAGCCATAGCCGCTGATAAACCGACTAACAGCTCGGTCTTAGTATCAAGATGCTCATTTTCGTGGGTTGAGTGATAAAACTCCTCATAACCTTTTTGATGTTTCCCTAACATACATACTCCTTGTAAGTTCTAACGCCCAATTAAGGTGTGAACAACGCTAACCACCCTACCTAAAACATTGTGCCATAAACATAAAACTAGACTGAAGTGAAAGCGCCAAGCGTTGTGAATCACTCTTAAATTTATTGTTATGTGCAACATTTTCATATTGAAAATTGTACGAATTTCCTTATTGAACACAGGTACTAAGACCAGAGTCACTAAATACAATCTATCGCTACTTAGTCTTGTCTAGTGATTTTTCCACTCGATAGAACACACCAAAGATAAGTAAACAAAGAACATACGAGAGCACTGTTATAATGTTAAATATTGAGCCACTGACTACTATTTTATCCATCTTGTCCCTGACTAACGCCCCTGAGTCGTCGAATAGCTCATATACTTTTAAGTAACCATTTTTCCCAGTTACGACTTGCATCGTTCCAATATATAGTTCACCTAACTTCAAACCAGCAGAGCTTCTTGAATACGCTTCTACTGTTTTATCATGAGTATTCAATCTCAGAGTATCAATAAGGTTTTTGCCTAAAGTCAAACTGTCAGCTGTAACTCGAAAACGAGCCTTATTACCTTCATGACCATCGTAAACAGCACTAAAATGGTTGAGTGAGTCTTGCGATATGAAAGGACGTTCGAGCTGCAAAGCAGCGAGAACTAATGCTAAAAGACACAATTTACGAAACATACTACCAACCATTGAGATAATCCTTTTCTACCAGATGCTCCATGTTGCTCATAACGAATGATATGGACTCCCTCTCCCTGACACTCCGCGTGCCATACTGACTTAGTACACGCTGAAAAACTGGAG
>NZ_JBNJOH010000087.1:0-3832 GCF_050113735.1 Vibrio sp. TRT 2004
TGGTTCACCTCGTTCTGATAGCCTACTCTAAGCGTAGGGCTTGAGAGTGAGGCGGACCATATAATTAGCCCCTTTGACATCATCACCATAAATATACGCGTTCCAAGTTAAGCGACGCGTCGCGGTTTGCGAATTGAAATATTCGCAAGAGGTACGGCACGACCCATCAGGGTTATAGCCGAAATCACAACCCGTGACATCGGTCGGAGGCTCGAAACCGTCGGGAGTAGAGGCGTCACACTTGCCTTGTGAATTGAGATTCTGACCATCAGGGCAACTGTCTTTCTTGGTATAACGGATCACTTTCCAAAGCGTACTATTCGCATCGGTATACACCGAAATGTAACCAGCTGGCCGCTCAATAGCACTTGTGATCGTTCCATAAGCCGAACCACTATTGACCGACATCATTTTGCAGCCATTCAACGCAGGCAAGGAAAGAGTGTCACCGATAGCGACGCAATCCACCGTCCAGCGACTATCCGCCCAAAGCCTCACTTCATATAACGTGGCAGACAGGACAGAATTAGAGATAAGAAGGCTCAATAAAAACAGGTACTTTTTCATAAAAAAAAGGGACAACTAAGTCCCCCTCAATTAGCCAGATATAACGCCCGTATAGACTCCATAGCAAAAGCACAAAGCCATGACGGACGCTAAACCAACAGAAACCAGCATTAGCGACGAGACAACCAGCTAACCACCATGCCAAGGCCAAAGCCAAGAGCCGCAAGCGCAATAACGCCCGACGTTGTGGTGCTCACAAGTGCTTTGCCTGCATCGATAGCCGACGTGATTTCCGTCGTGTTATCCGCCATAGCAGAGCCAGAAACGGTCAGTGCAACACCTGCTTGAACGTAAGCGTTAGTTGCCATGTTTTTAACATTCTGAATAATACGCATAGTAATTTTCCTATTTTTTACCTAGATATTTAATGACGCGACCAAGTGCATGGCCAACTATAAAAGTCACCAGAAACTGACCAAGCAACATCTCATAAAGTGCTTGGTCAAACTGGAGAAGTGAAGGGTCGAATTGACCCTCTACCAATTGTGTTACCTCGCCCTTAGACAGCACCACATAGTCACAGGTTGAATCTGTCACTTGAGTGATGAGCCCATGAACAATGGCAACGCAAACAGACACGAGTTAACCTTTGACTGGCTTAATATCGACCACGATGTTACGCGCAGGATTCTGCGGGTCAGCATCCAAATGCAACTCGCACACCATTGGAAATTGGCTTTCTAACTCTTTGAACGCCATAACCAGTGAAGGATTAGGGTTCATGGCAATTTGTTTCTTATCCAGACCCACCGCTTGACAGGCACCTTTTTCAGATTTCCAACCTTCATTGGGTGCGAGGTAGTTCACGACCGCGAAGTTGTAAGGGCGGTCGTCCTTTTTTGAGAGACCTTGCGAGTGTTCGCAACCAATCACGATGACAGTTAAAGGCATAATAATTCTCCAGTTTTTTCCATATGTAAGCCCCGACCGACTGGATAGTTAATTCGATCGGGAATGTCAGTTATCGCCAGCCCCCGAGTGAGGACATCCAACACTTTTTGGTCGCAATGTTTCTCATCGGAATAGAGCTGGCGAAGCGCATTAAGTAACTTGCCGTATTGAGTTTTAGCGTGTTTGATGGCGTTCTCTAACGTCGTGTTGAACACCAACTTAGTGGTATTGATAGCAATCGGTTGAACCTCTTCAATCAGAGAGGCAAGGGCAGGGTATGCGCCTGCAAAATAAGGGTCAGGGTTAACCAACACATCTAAAGGAATGACGCGATAACGGTTGCCGATTTGAACCTCAAAGCGATTCCAGTTTGGGTATTTTTCACACTTCATTTGAGCGGCTTTATCATAGGCTCGAAATATCTTGCCGTTCTCACGGGCACCGACATAAAACGTATGACCCGCATCAGGCACGAAGCCGCACTTTTTACGGTCACTCGGTGACATGCTTTGATAGCCTCTAAACTCGCCAGCACTTGGCGGAGTACCGCGAGTGATAAACTGACCATCCAGATATTTATCTTTCATATCTTCAATGGACACATTGCCAACGAAGTCATCTAAGGCAATATCAATGCGCGTTAACTTGGCTCCGACCATCTGTTTTAGTGCCTTGTGTAACACTTCCATATTGATAGCTTCACAGCCTTTACCCGAAAACGATACGTAGTAACCAAAGTTGGCCGCGCCCCAAGCCACTAAGCCTGCTTGAGTGCCATTGCAAAGTAGTTTTGCTGAATATTTGTATCCAGAAAAACCACCTCGACGTTCTAGCGTCCAGACGTTTTTTTCGTAGCTGATTTCGTTCTCAAGCACTTCAAGGAAGGATTCGATTTCGCCATGACAAAGCGTGTCAAGCATATCGATACCGATATTAGCGATAAGGTTCTGATAGCACTCAGTGAATGACGCATTAACATCAATGAACACATCCGCATCAATCAAGGCTTTATCCAGTGAAGCGAAATAGAGATCACGATTGGCAAAGTTTTCAGATTCCACACAGCCAAGCAGCTGCGCTAAGTTCTCAGCGAAATGAGCGATTTTGGTTTGTTCACGCTGCTGAACAGCCACCACATTCTGAGATTCAAACTCGTTGATTTGTTCGATAGCAAAGCGTTGTTTCGCCATTTCCTTGCAGCGTTCAAGCAGTAAAGGTGAACCCGAAAAGCTCACGTAATCGATAATGGTCTTATTCATCGTGAAAAACCCGGTCAAAAGCACCATCAGAACGAAGTTGAGCTTCATTTTCATGAGTGATTTCAATGATTTCTCGCTCATCTTCACACGCGTAGAGATACATTTCGTGCTTAGTCTTGAAATATTCAGGCATCCCATCGATTGAACACCAGTAACCGTCAGAGTGGTGCTCTAAGTAAACAGGGTTCTTGCGTTGAGGTTTAGATGCAAAGGTCATCGTTAGGCTTCCTTTAGTTTTGAGTAAGTCATAAAACCAAGGTACTCACTGATGCGTTGAATTTGGTTGCCAGTGAAGTTTGAGATCGTGACACCATGACCGAACAACACGAAGTACGTTTCAGACAGTTCATCGAAGTGAAACGAGATTTGGTGAAGAGTGCATTCACAAACCACCTGATAAACACCAGAACTCAGTGAAGCTTGAACAACGTTAGTGCTAGGCTTTGAAAACGTTACAATGTCACCATCTTTAGGAAGTCTAAGATTGCTAGTGTCTGTATTGATAGTGCATGCGGTCATGGTTAAATCCTAAAGGCTGTCTAGTCCTGATTTGTGTGTACTATAGGACACAAAATTCAGGACTGTAAATACCGCTTTTTGTGGACTGCGGGTATACAATTATCAGGACAGGAGGATTTCCATGTACTCGAATAAACTATTAGATGCCTACAAAGAGGCTCGAAACTACGTACAAGATAAGCAAATTGCACACGACTTAGGATTGAGTCGTCAAAAAATCAGTGCAATTAGAAATGGACAACGCTATCTAACTGAAGATGAAGCACTTTTTCTAGCTGAAACTATAGGTTTATCTAGTGAAGAGGTTCTAGTGTACTTAGCCGCAGATAAAGCGAAGACTTACAAAGCTCAACAGGCTTGGAACAACATTGCAAAAAAGTTTGACGGGCGTAGTTTACAAGGAATATCAATGGCTTGCGGCGGCTTGATGTTGTGGATTGGCAGCCCCTCGGAGTCACTCGCTCAGTGCGTATTATGTATATTATGTTAAATGTTATATGTAGTTCAGCTAAACAATTGCCCGTTTGACTTACTCTACTGCGTTTATCGCCTAAGTTATTCAACATAATTGATTTACCATAAACACCCCTGATATT
>NZ_JBNJOH010000088.1:0-3475 GCF_050113735.1 Vibrio sp. TRT 2004
CGAGAGCAATAAAACCAAAGGCAAAGAAATACCCCAATAAAAAGAAAGCCAGTCAGCTTAACTGACTGGCATTAGCCATTATCGGCTGCCTTTCGTATTCTATACCCTACTTGCTTTTTGCAGGTTTCTTGCGCTTATCAGTAATTTCCCACTTACCGTCCACATAAAGTGCAGTGTAGCCGGTAGGCTTACCGTCGACTTCAGTACGGACATAGTTCTCTTTTGACTTACGACTAAAACGAACCACCATTGGTAAACCATCAGGATCTTTTTCTGGAGCTTCCGTTAAGTAATGGAACTTGGCTGAAAGACGATCTTTAAAACGTACCAGTTCTTCCACTAGAGGTGCACGTGTTTCACGTGATTTAGGGAAGGTACTCGCCGCTAGGAACAAACCTGACGCACCATCGCGAAGTACGAAGTATGCATCTGAGTTCTCACATGGCAGTTCTGGCAAATGAACAGGGTCCTCTTTCGGTGGCGCGACTTCTCCGTTTTTCAGGATCTTACGTGTGTTCTTACACTCTTCACTCGTACAATCCATGTACTTGCCGAATCGACCGTTCTTGAGCACCATATCGCTGCCACACTTGTCACACTCGACAACAGGGCCATCGTACCCTTTCACTTTGAACTCACCATGCTCAACAACGTAACCATCACAATTTGGGTTGTTACCACAAACGTGCATTTTACGTTTATCGTCAATCAGATACGCATCCATCGCGGTTTCGCAAATCGGACAACGTTTCTTAGCTCGTAGAGCCGCTGTTTCAACGTCCTCTTCGAGAACATTGATAATGCCGTCTTCGTCACCCAAGTTGATCGTTGTCTTACAACGCTCTTTAGGCGGTAGTGCATAGCCAGAACAACCAAGGAACACGCCGGTAGATGCAGTACGAATACCCATAGGACGCGAACATGTCGGACATTCGATATCGGTGTATACGATGTGGTTAGGCTTCATGCCGCCTTGATCTTCATCCTGCTCAGCTTTTTCAAGATCGCTCGTGAAGTCATTAAAGAAGTCGTCAAGTACGCCTTTCCAATTCGCTTCACCTTCAGCGATTTGGTCAAGCTTCTCTTCCATACGAGACGTGAACTCATAGTTCATCAGGTCATCAAAACTACCATCTAGACGGTCTGTAACGATCTCACCCATCTTCTCTGCATAGAAACGACGTTGTTCAACCTTAACGTAACCACGATCCTGGATCGTAGAGATGATTGATGCGTAGGTCGATGGACGACCAATACCACGTTTCTCAAGCTCTTTTACCAAGGCAGCTTCTGTAAAACGCGCTGGCGGCTTAGTAAAGTGTTGCTTAGGATCAAGATTGACCAATTCGATACTGTCGCCAACTTGAACCGCAGGTAGGATCTGGTCCTCGTTCTTGCCAAGTGGACGTTGAACACGAGTCCAGCCATCAAACTTAAGAATACGACCTTTAGCTTTGAGGGTGTACTCCTCAGCTTTTACACTTACCGTGGTCGAGTCGTACTGAGCTGGGGTCATTTGACAGGCAACAAACTGGTTCCAAATCAATGAATATAGCTTGTGCGCATCGACTTCCATTGCTTGAAGATCTTCTGACTTCACAGAGACATCGGATGGACGAATCGCTTCGTGCGCTTCTTGAGCACCTTGCTTACTGCCATAGACATTTGGCTTCGCAGGAAGGTATGCCTCACCAAACTCATTACCGATATAACCACGCACAGTCTCAACCGCTTCCGCACTCAGGTTTGTAGAGTCGGTACGCATATAAGTGATGTAACCCGCTTCGTAAAGACGCTGAGCGAGCATCATGGTTTTCTTAACACCGTAACCTAGGCGCGTACTGGCAGCCTGTTGCAGCGTAGATGTAATAAATGGTGCGGATGGTTTGCTTGATGTAGGTCGGTCTTCACGCTTACACACTTCGTAGCGCGCTTTTTCAAGCACAGCAATAGCCGCTTTAGTTTCGGCTTCGTTAACCGGTTTAAACGCAACACCATCTTTCTGCGCGACTTGTAGGCGGAAGTCTGTTTTGTCTTGCGTTTTAGTATCAGCATGGATATCCCAAAACTCTTCTGGAATAAACGCTTTGATTTCACGCTCACGTTCAACCAATAGCTTTACTGCAACGGACTGAACACGGCCAGCAGACAAACCACGTGCGACTTTCTTCCACAGTAGTGGCGAGACCATAAAGCCCACCACACGGTCCATGAAACGACGTGCTTGTTGCGCATTAACGCCATCCATACTCAATTCGCCCGGTTTTTCGAACGCTTGTTGGATAGCATTTTTAGTAATTTCGTTGAATACAACGCGTTTGTATCGCTCTTCATCGCCACCGATGATCTCACGAAGGTGCCAAGCGATAGCCTCTCCCTCGCGGTCTAAATCGGTTGCTAGGTAAACGCAATCTGCGTCTTTGGCTAACTTCTGTAATTCTGCAACGACTTTTTCTTTGCCCGGCAGAATTTGATAGTTCGCTTCCCAGCCATGGTATGGGTCAATGCCCATTTTCTTAATCAGTGACTTACGATCTTTTTCTTTCTTGATGCGCGCTTTTTCTTCAGCACTTAAGCCTGTGGTTGATACGGCCGCAGCTTTTTGGCCCGTGCTTTGACCAGCAGTCGGTAGATCACGTACGTGACCTACACTGGACTTTACAATGAAGTCCTTACCTAAATACTTATTGATGGTCTTCGCCTTAGCAGGCGACTCCACAATAACCAGTGACTTACCCATAATTGACTCAAGTGTCCTTTATCAAGTGCGATACATATCGCACGACATACTTAATACTTTGCTTCTTTTTTTACTATTGAGCGAGATTGCAAGAAGATCAATATCTTTTTTTAATTTCTACATTGACTGCTCGACAATGCAGCGATGTCTTAAAAATGGTAAGCATTACCAAACGACAAAATAATGCGCGATTGATTCGGGCAACTTATGAAAACGCCACATACTAAACGGCATAAGATCTACGATGCCAACTTTAGATAAGGTTTTTTGCCACCAGTCACAAAACCCACAAGCTTCAGCGCCTAAGTGTCCGCAGTGCGATTGATCTATCGCAATTGATTTTATCGTCATTATTCATACAATTTTCAGCAAACCTCTTCAATTAGAAGAAATCATCTACAAAGGTATCCCCCAATGAGCGAAAAAAAAGTCGTTTCACAACTTGAGCTTCTCATGATTGCTAATCACATCATCCAAGAACACGATGATTACATTGATGGCATGCGAGCCGACAGCGTTGAAGAAAAAGACGACGTCTTAGTGTTCAAAGGAAATTATTTTCTTGATGACAATGGATTACCAACAACGAAGACAACGGCTGTTTTTAATATGTTTAAGTACTTAGCACATCACTTGTCGAAAGAGTTTACTTTAGAGAAGTAGCGAGAAGCGAGAAGCGAGAAGCGAGAAGCGAGAAGCGAGAAGCGAGAAGCGAGAAGCGAGAAGCGAGAAGCG
>NZ_JBNJOH010000089.1:0-3159 GCF_050113735.1 Vibrio sp. TRT 2004
TTGCTCTTTAACAATTTGGAAAGCTGACGAATAACAACAATCCCCATATCTTTGATATGCGTTGTTATTCAAATTAAAAGTTCTCAAATCCTAACTTTCTCTAATAAAGAGAAAATTAGGTACCAACACACATTCAAGTGTTCTTGGAAACATCCTTGTGATGTTTATATTTGAGTCCGGCAAAATCGTGTCTGCACATGTATAAAAATGCAGACAACTTTGGTGACTAACAAAGACCCTTTGGGGTTGTATGGTTAAGTGACTAAGCGTACACGGTGGATGCCTTGGCAGTCAGAGGCGATGAAGGACGTATTAACTTGCGATAAGCCCAGATTAGGTAGTAAAAACCTGTGAGTCTGGGATTTCCGAATGGGGAAACCCACTTACATAAGTAAGTATCGCTGCGTGAATACATAGCGCAGCGAGGCGAACCGGGGGAACTGAAACATCTAAGTACCCCGAGGAAAAGAAATCAACCGAGATTCCGAAAGTAGCGGCGAGCGAAATTGGACTAGCCCTTAAGCTTTTAATGAGACAGGTGAAGGCTCTGGAAAGTGCCGCGATACAGGGTGATAGCCCCGTAACCGACATCTCATCATCAGTGAAATCGAGTAGGGCGGGACACGTGTTATCCTGTCTGAATATGGGGGGACCATCCTCCAAGGCTAAATACTACTGACTGACCGATAGTGAACCAGTACCGTGAGGGAAAGGCGAAAAGAACCCCTGTGAGGGGAGTGAAATAGAACCTGAAACCGTGTACGTACAAGCAGTAGGAGCACCTTCGTGGTGTGACTGCGTACCTTTTGTATAATGGGTCAGCGACTTATATTCAGTAGCAAGGTTAACCATCTAGGGGAGCCGTAGAGAAATCGAGTCTTAACTGGGCGTCGAGTTGCTGGATATAGACCCGAAACCAGGTGATCTAGCCATGGGCAGGTTGAAGGTTGAGTAACATCAACTGGAGGACCGAACCGACTAATGTTGAAAAATTAGCGGATGACTTGTGGCTAGGGGTGAAAGGCCAATCAAACCTGGAGATAGCTGGTTCTCCCCGAAATCTATTTAGGTAGAGCCTCGGACGAATACTACTGGGGGTAGAGCACTGTTAAGGCTAGGGGGTCATCCCGACTTACCAACCCTTTGCAAACTCCGAATACCAGTAAGTACTATCCGGGAGACACACGGCGGGTGCTAACGTCCGTCGTGGAGAGGGAAACAACCCAGACCGCCAGCTAAGGTCCCAAATTATAGCTAAGTGGGAAACGATGTGGGAAGGCTTAGACAGCTAGGATGTTGGCTTAGAAGCAGCCATCATTTAAAGAAAGCGTAATAGCTCACTAGTCGAGTCGGCCTGCGCGGAAGATGTAACGGGGCTAAGCTATAAACCGAAGCTGCGGCAATGACTTTAGTCATTGGGTAGGGGAGCGTTCTGTAAGCCGTTGAAGGTGTGTTGTAAAGCATGCTGGAGGTATCAGAAGTGCGAATGCTGACATGAGTAACGATAAAGGGGGTGAAAAACCTCCTCGCCGGAAGACCAAGGGTTCCTGTCCAACGTTAATCGGGGCAGGGTAAGTCGACCCCTAAGGCGAGGCCGAAAGGCGTAGTCGATGGGAAACGGGTTAATATTCCCGTACTTCTTACAATTGCGATGGGGGGACGGAGAAGGCTAGGTGGGCCTGGCGACGGTTGTCCAGGTTCAAGTGCGTAGGCTTGAGAGTTAGGTAAATCCGGCTCTCTTTAAGGCTGAGACACGATGTCGAGCTACTACGGTAGTGAAGTCATTGATGCCATGCTTCCAGGAAAAGCCTCTAAGCTTCAGATTGTAAGGAATCGTACCCCAAACCGACACAGGTGGTCGGGTAGAGAATACCAAGGCGCTTGAGAGAACTCGGGTGAAGGAACTAGGCAAAATGGTACCGTAACTTCGGGAGAAGGTACGCTTCTGACGGTGAAGTCCCTTGCGGATGGAGCTATCGGAAGTCGCAGATACCAGGTGGCTGCAACTGTTTATTAAAAACACAGCACTGTGCAAAATCGTAAGATGACGTATACGGTGTGACGCCTGCCCGGTGCCGGAAGGTTAATTGATGGGGTTAGCGCTTGCGCGAAGCTCTTGATCGAAGCCCCGGTAAACGGCGGCCGTAACTATAACGGTCCTAAGGTAGCGAAATTCCTTGTCGGGTAAGTTCCGACCTGCACGAATGGCGTAATGATGGCCACGCTGTCTCCACCCGAGACTCAGTGAAATTGAAATCGCTGTGAAGATGCAGTGTACCCGCGGCTAGACGGAAAGACCCCGTGAACCTTTACTACAGCTTGGCACTGAACATTGACCCTACATGTGTAGGATAGGTGGGAGGCTTTGAAGCAAGTACGCCAGTATTTGTGGAGCCGTCCTTGAAATACCACCCTTGTAGTGTTGATGTTCTAACGTCGACCCCTAATCGGGGTTGCGGACAGTGCCTGGTGGGTAGTTTGACTGGGGCGGTCTCCTCCCAAAGAGTAACGGAGGAGCACGAAGGTGGGCTAATCACGGTTGGACATCGTGAGGTTAGTGCAATGGCATAAGCCCGCTTGACTGCGAGAATGACAATTCGAGCAGGTGCGAAAGCAGGTCATAGTGATCCGGTGGTTCTGTATGGAAGGGCCATCGCTCAACGGATAAAAGGTACTCCGGGGATAACAGGCTGATACCGCCCAAGAGTTCATATCGACGGCGGTGTTTGGCACCTCGATGTCGGCTCATCACATCCTGGGGCTGAAGTCGGTCCCAAGGGTATGGCTGTTCGCCATTTAAAGTGGTACGCGAGCTGGGTTTAGAACGTCGTGAGACAGTTCGGTCCCTATCTGCCGTGGGCGTTGGAAGATTGAAGGGGGCTGCTCCTAGTACGAGAGGACCGGAGTGGACGAACCTCTGGTGTTCGGGTTGTGTCGCCAGACGCATTGCCCGGTAGCTAAGTTCGGAATCGATAACCGCTGAAAGCATCTAAGCGGGAAGCGAGCCCTGAGATGAGTCTTCCCTGACCCCTTGAGGGTCCTAAAGGGTTGTTCGAGACTAGAACGTTGATAGGCAGGGTGTGTAAGCGCTGTGAGGCGTTGAGCTAACCTGTACTAATTGCCCGTGAGGCTTAACCATACAACACCCAAAGGGTTTTG
>NZ_JBNJOH010000090.1:0-3136 GCF_050113735.1 Vibrio sp. TRT 2004
GCTACGACGATTAATGGATGTAGCCGATCAGATCGTAGCTTCTTGATTTAGTTCCATCGATTTAAGCAACAAAGCCAGTTAAAACAGGAAAAACCGGGGGAACTTGGCGAAATAGCACGAGTATTGGCGGAGAATAACATTAATATTTTAGTGCAATACAGTGACCATGCTAACCAACTGATATTAATAACGGACAATGATAGTATGGCTGCATCTGTTACGCTCCCTTGGGCAATAAAGTGAACTTGCGATGGCTAATTTAATACGAAAAGAGGTTACCTTTGAGTCCTCAATAGCCGCGATAGGGGCGGCTATGTCTGACATTTCACGAGTTAAAATACTCAGTGCTTTGATGGATGGGCGAGCTTGGACGGCCACTGAGCTAAGTTCTGTGGCGAATATATCAGCTTCAACGGCGAGCAGTCATTTATCTAAATTATTAGATTGCCAGCTAATCACAGTAGTAGCTCAAGGCAAGCATCGTTATTTTCGGCTAGCAGGAAAAGATATTGCTGAATTGATGGAAAGTATGATGGGGATCTCCTTAAACCATGGCGTACATGCCAAAGTTTCCACGCCAGTGCATTTACGAAAAGCACGTACTTGCTATGATCATTTAGCTGGCGAAGTTGCCGTTAAGATCTATGATTCCCTTTGTCAACAGCAATGGATCACTGAAAATGGTTCAATGATCACATTAAGTGGTATTCAATATTTTCATGAAATGGGAATTGACGTTCCTTCCAAACATTCACGTAAAATCTGTTGTGCGTGTTTAGATTGGAGTGAACGCCGTTTCCATTTAGGTGGGTACGTTGGAGCCGCATTATTTTCGCTTTATGAATCTAAAGGGTGGTTAACTCGACATCTTGGTTACCGTGAAGTTACCATCACGGAAAAAGGTTATGCTGCTTTTAAGACCCACTTTCACATTTAAGTTGTTTTTCTAATCCGCATATGATCAATTCAAGGCCGAATAAGAAGGCTGGCTCTGCACCTTGGTGATCAAATAATTCGATAGCTTGTCGTAATAATGGCGGCATACTATCAGTAGTAGGTGTTTCCCTTTCTTCTTTAGCGACTTGATGCTCTTGATCTTCCAATACGCAACCTAAAGTAAAATGCCCCACAGCGCTGAGTGCATATAATGCATTCTCTAGTGAAAAACCTTGTTGGCATAAAAAGGCTAATTGATTTTCGAGAGTTTCATACTGTTTTTCTGTAGGCCGTGTACCTAAATGTACTTTTGCTCCATCGCGATGACTTAGTAAAGCACATCTAAAACTTTTAGCGTTATTACGTAAAAAATCTTGCCAGCTTTCCCCTTCTAAAGGGCAAAAGTGAGTATGGTGCCTATCTAACATCTCAATGGCTAAGGCGTCGAGCAAAGCCCGCTTATTTTTTACATGCCAATACAATGTAGGCTGCTCTACACCTAGCTTCTGGGCGAGTTTACGGGTTGTTAAACCTTCGATTCCGACCTCATTAAGCAGCTCTAATGCGCTGTTAATCACTTTACTTTTATCTAATCTAGACATCATTAATTCCTAATTTTTGTTGACACTCTATCATTGATAGAGTTATTTTACCACTCCCTATCAGTGATAGAGAAAAGTGAAATGAATAGTTCGACAAAGATCGCATTGGTAATTACGTTACTCGATGCCATGGGGATTGGCCTTATCATGCCAGTCTTGCCAACGTTATTACGTGAATTTATTGCTTCGGAAGATATCGCTAACCACTTTGGCGTATTGCTTGCACTTTATGCGTTAATGCAGGTTATCTTTGCTCCTTGGCTTGGAAAAATGTCTGACCGATTTGGTCGGCGCCCAGTGCTGTTGTTGTCATTAATAGGCGCATCGCTGGATTACTTATTGCTGGCTTTTTCAAGTGCGCTTTGGATGCTGTATTTAGGCCGTTTGCTTTCAGGGATCACAGGAGCTACTGGGGCTGTCGCGGCATCGGTCATTGCCGATACCACCTCAGCTTCTCAACGCGTGAAGTGGTTCGGTTGGTTAGGGGCAAGTTTTGGGCTTGGTTTAATAGCGGGGCCTATTATTGGTGGTTTTGCAGGAGAGATTTCACCGCATAGTCCCTTTTTTATCGCTGCGTTGCTAAATATTGTCACTTTCCTTGTGGTTATGTTTTGGTTCCGTGAAACCAAAAATACACGTGATAATACAGATACCGAAGTAGGGGTTGAGACGCAATCGAATTCGGTATACATCACTTTATTTAAAACGATGCCCATTTTGTTGATTATTTATTTTTCAGCGCAATTGATAGGCCAAATTCCCGCAACGGTGTGGGTGCTATTTACCGAAAATCGTTTTGGATGGAATAGCATGATGGTTGGCTTTTCATTAGCGGGTCTTGGTCTTTTACACTCAGTATTCCAAGCCTTTGTGGCAGGAAGAATAGCCACTAAATGGGGCGAAAAAACGGCAGTACTGCTCGGATTTATTGCAGATAGTAGTGCATTTGCCTTTTTAGCGTTTATATCTGAAGGTTGGTTAGTTTTCCCTTTTTTAATTTTATTGGCTGGTGGTGGGATCGCTTTACCTGCATTACAGGGAGTGATGTCTATCCAAACAAAGAGTCATCAGCAAGGTGCTTTACAGGGATTATTGGTGAGCCTTACCAATGCAACCGGTGTTATTGGCCCATTACTGTTTGCTGTTATTTATAATCATTCACTACCAATTTGGGATGGCTGGATTTGGATTATTGGTTTAGCGTTTTACTGTATTATTATCCTGCTATCGATGACCTTCATGTTAACCCCTCAAGCTCAGGGGAGTAAACAGGAGACAAGTGCTTAGTTATTTCGTCACCAAATGATGTTATTCCGCGAAATATAATGACCCTCTTGATAACCCAAGAGGGCATTTTTTACGATAAAGAAGATTTAGCTTCAAATAAAACCTATCTATTTTATTTATCTTTCAAGCTCAATAAAAAGCCGCGGTAAATAGCAATAAATTGGCCTTTTTTATCGGCAAGCTCTTTTAGGTTTTTCGCATGTATTGCGATATGCATAAACCAGCCATTGAGTACAGGGCGAGATCGCGAACGTTTTTTGAACAATTAGAACGATCGATTTGACGATCACAATTACCTGTGATCATATACT
>NZ_JBNJOH010000091.1:0-3034 GCF_050113735.1 Vibrio sp. TRT 2004
AAGCACCAAACTCGATTCCAATCTATGGACGACAAGATATTGAGCCTGTACGCGAAAGGCATGACCACACGTGAAATGTAAGCGTTCACCAGTCCCCCCTTGACAGCCATTGAAGTGTGACCGAGAGCACTGGATCCACTATTTCCTGTTGAGTGATCCTCGGCGTTTTTCAAGGTAGTTGTCATTATTTGCTTATTTATTAAACAGCTTCTCTTTCTGGATTTAGGTGTACTTCACCAACTGGCTTACAGTTCCTGATATCACCAGGCCATCGTTCGGGTTTTCGCTGTTTAGCAGCGAGCAAGACCTCTGCTCGATGCTTCAAGATCTCTTCGTCTTTCCCATTATGACGCTCTGAAGGCGTGACATAATTGAGCTTACTGTGCTTGTGCTCTGTGTTGTACCAGCGTACGAAGGCTTCAACCCAACGTCGACTGCTGTCGAGATGCTCAAAGCCCTTCGTCGGCCAGTTTGGCATGTACTTAACCGTACGGAACAACGACTCGACATACGGGTTGTCATCACTGACTCTTGGGCGACTATACGACGAGGTAATGCCTAACTCATCCATCTTCGCCTTGAACGTCAGCGACTTCATGGGCGCACCGTTATCTGAGTGAAGAACCAACGGCTGATTGAAGCACTGCTCTCGCATCAACGTCCTTTGCAGGAGTTGTGATGCTAACTCACCACACTCACGTTCATACACATCATAACCCACGATTTTTCGGCTGTAGATATCCTCTATGACGTACAGATAATAGTGCTGACCTCGAACCCTTGAAGGCAAGTAAGTAATGTCCCATGTGTAGACTTGGTTCGAGCCTGTCGCCGTATAACTCGTTGGCTTCGTTTGTTTTTGTCTACTCTTCTGACGACCTCGGTTATGAAGTTGTCCTTGTGCGCCCAGTACCCGATAATAGCTCGACTCTGAGGCGATATATTCACCTTTATCAAGCAGTGTCGGTACGATTTGAGTAGGGGGTAAGCTCGCGAACTCTGGGCGGTTACATACCTCGATAATCGCATCACGCTCGTGCTGCGAAAGCTTGTTAGCAGGCTCTGGTCTGGCACAAGTCGGTCTTTTATCCGCCTGAACCTCTCCTTGTCGATACCATCGACGATAGGTTCTCAGGTCAATCTGAACCTCATAACAAGCTCGCTCTACGCGGCAACCACTTTGCTTGGCATCCTGGATAAGCTCAATTAGATGTCGCCTTTCATCGGTTGAGGTTAATCGTCCTCTGGCTCTTCCCCGTAAAAGGCTCTGAGCTTTTTTCGTAGAACCAACAGGGCAGCCGTTTCAGCGAGCGCCTTTTCTTTGTGGCGTAACTCCTTCCTAAGTTCTTTGATTTCAAGCTTATCCGCTTTGGCCTGTTTCTTTGCTTTTGCTTCCCGTTCTTTGCTTGACTGAAAACCTTGCATACAGTCTTCTCGCCAACTCTGAACTTGCTCAGGAAAGAGACCTTTTTCACGACAGTATTGGCTGAGTTCATTCTCCGTCATCGAGTAAGTCTCGGCGACGATGGCGAGTTTAGTTTGAGCAGACCACTGCTCTGATGAAGTGTTACTGTTTGGCACTGCGGCTCCTGAACGTCTGAGTTGTTGCCGCCAATAATACAGGGTGGCGGTGCTAATGCCTTCTTCTTTTGATAACTGGCTCACTGACATTGAGAACGGAGGCAGTAGCTTCTTTAATATCGCTTCTTTTCTTTCTGTTGGAATACGAGACACAATTCACTCTTACCGCCCTACACTGGTTAAATTTTAACAGTGACAACTATCCTGCCAGAGGGGGGTTTTTTCAACGACTTCTGCTTTAACAAAGCCAACCGTGTTCGGTTTTTCGATGTGCTTTAACTGTTGGCGCTTAGCGTAAAAAGTGGAAAGGCTCAGTCCGTTACGTTCACAGAATAATCGTTGTGATAGCTGGCTAGATTCATAGTGTTCAAACAGGGTTCGCCATTCTTGGTTGGTGCGTCGTTTTCTCATTTCAAATCTCCTTATGGCTGGAGACTGGATCTTATTATTCGCGCTAGGTGATTAGAATGCGGGGTTTATGATGCGCTTACATTTCAACCCAGAATAGTTAAATGATATTAAACAGTTTACCGAGTAAACCAAAACAAAAAACACCGATCCAGCTCCACATGCCTAACGCATTAACCCACATAAATATTTTGAACTTAGTTGAGTTCGTTGTTGAACGCTTACGAATGAATGGGTATTTAAACCAATAATCAAAACAACGACTGCCAATCTCCCAAGATAACTGGTACTTCGGGCGCATATAGCCTTTTTCGTCATAATATTTATCTAGGTCTTTAGCTAATTGTTTATCCATGAAAATAATATGCTTAAAGCTACCTAAAGATACGATCGCATTCATAATGACAGCCGGCACAGCCCAAATGATGGCATACCCTCCCAAAATAGCCGCTGGAATCATGATAAAGAACTCCCACCAAACAGCGTTTGACATTTATTCAACCACCCATTCATAGATATCATAAGCAAGATCACCTCCAGCTTTACCGGCAGTAGATCCAATAATACCGCCAATGGCGCCACCAATAACTACGCCACCGATTGTGGCGATCGCTAGAGCAGGAGCTGAAGCTGTCACACCAATAACCAAAGCAATCGCGACTCCAACGCCAGCAACTCCGCCTTTTACTCCACCATACCAACCACCAATAAATCCAGCTATCTCTCTAGTCGTCGTCTTACCACAATCCCCAGATCCATCCACCTTGCACGCTTCATAGATGTTATCGACACCGCTAACGGCCCCCACAAGTAAACCAACATAACCCACACCTCTCGCGGCAGAAATACCAAGAGCAATATTACCAATCCGCTTCCCTAGTTCTTTTACAAAACCGGTCTTGAGAATTTCATCCGCATTGTGAACGACTGATTTAGTGGATAGCTTTAGATTGCGCTTGATTTGCGTATAGATGGGCAATTGAACGCTACGCTTGGAAAGCATTGCAAAGGAACCATCCAGTTTTTTAAACAATGCGGCACGCTG
>NZ_JBNJOH010000092.1:0-2975 GCF_050113735.1 Vibrio sp. TRT 2004
TTTAACAACTTTCTTCTGAATGATATAGCCTATGGACATCGCTGCAATCACGGCCATAAACACACCAAATGTAATCACACAGAATTCAGGACACTCTCCCCAGTTAACTTTGAACAGCAAAATGTCGCTTAATGAAGTGTCCAGTCTGAGTGGCGCAGATCAGTAGCTTCTTTAATATCGCTTCTTTTCTTTCTGTTGGAATACGAGACACTATTCACTCTTTACGCCCCAAACTGGTTAAATTTTAACAGTGACAACTATCCTGCCAGAGGGGGCCTTCGTTACATCGTCAGAACCGCTACTTTATTCAGGCTCCTAGGTTCATCTGGTGATACAGATAGTTCACTCGTTGAGCGGTGAACAGCGCTTCATACGACTTTACGTCGCACGCCCCAAACCTTGTTAGATTTGATACTCGTTTGAAATTTACGAAGCAAAGTTTGCCTTAGTATTCCTTATTAATAACTAGAAAGGTGGTACTTTACAGCCCTATAACCGATGTGGTGTTGATGGGTTCGCAGCCTTGTGTCGTCATCAGCAAAAACGAGAGCCTCGTAGCGGAACTATGTTCTGAGGAATCCCCTGATGATTTAGATAAAAATCATCAAGTTAAGGTAGATGCACATCTTGTCATGTGATCAAATGGTTTCGCCAAAAAACAACAACCAAACAACAAGATGCGCGAACTCAATATCTTACATGATTCTCTCTACCAATTCTGCCCTGAACTGCACTTAAAGCGACTTAATGGCTTAATGGCTTAATGGCTTAATGCTAGCTTGCCGAGCATTGCTTGATAGCAAAACCCTTACGCTCACCGAACTTGGTCGCAACTTGCCTTGCCAAGCTAGAACTAAGCACAATATAAAGCGGATGGATCGTCTTTTAGGTAACCACCACCTGCATCAAGAGAGACTTGCCGTTTATCGTTGGCATGCTAGCTTTATCTGTGCGGGTAACCCCATGCCAGTGGTTCTCGTCGATTGGTCTGATATCCGTGAACACAAGAGGCTTATGGTGCTCCGAGCATCAGTGGCGCTACAAGGACGTTCGGTCACTTTATATGAAAAGGCCTTTCCACTTTCAAAGCAGTGTTCTAAGTCAGCTCATGGCCAGTTTTTATCTGATCTGGCGAGCATTTTACCTTCCTCTGCGACCCCACTCATTATCAGTGATGCTGGATTTAAAGCGCCATGGTACAAGTCTGTTGAAGAGCACGGATGGTACTGGCTGAGTCGAGTAAGAGGTAAAGTACAATTTGCTGAACTCGGTGCCGAAAATTGGCAGCCAGTCAGTAAGTTACATAGCAAAGCCTCTAGCAGAGCCAAAAGTCTTGGTTACCAAAAGCTGACCCAAAGCAATGCCATCAACTGCCAAATAGCGCTGTATAGAGCATTGCCTAAAGGCCGTAAGAATCAGCGTTCTACCCGAACAAACTGTCACCATCCATCGCCGAAAGTGTACTCTGACTCAGCAAAGGAGCCATGGGTATTGGCAACTAACTTACCAACGGCGGCTCGTACTCCCAAGCAGTTGGTGAGGCTTTACGCAAAGCGCATGCAGATAGAGGAAACCTTCCGAGACTTAAAGAGTCCCGCTTACGGATTAGGCCTACGTCAAAGCCGCACTAGTTGCCCCAAAAGGTTCGATATTATTTTGCTGATAGCTTTAATTCTGCAACTCATGTTTTGGCTGGTAGGAATACATGCACAGCAACAAGGGTGGGATAGGCACTTTCAAGCGAATACAGTCAGAAATCGAAATGTCCTGTCTACCGTTCGATTAGGTATGGAAGTCCTCAGGCGACCAGACTACGAGATTACTACACAACACCTCTTAGCAACGGCCATGGCTCTAGCTGAGCAGCTCTTAAAAGATGGCTATGCACTGGCGAATTTATGAGGGGATCCCTCAGAACTATGTTTGGGTTTACCAACCACCGTCGCAGATCTAAATTATAACTAATAAGGCAAAGGAAGATTTATTGCCCAAACATTCTCTAACGGAACCATTTGAAATTGCCGTATCTGATATTCTTCCGTTTTTGGAGACCGGATGCTTACAGCTATTCGATGAGATGGAGAACCTGAAAATAACCAACTTTGCCAGTTTTTCGGATCGTCTTTTCTCATCGAGTTGAAGATAATTTCTATATGAGCTTTATCTTCCAAATTGAAAGTAAAATGACTCAACGCTTCTCCAACCCCCTCTCCACAGGCTTTTAAATAAGATTCTTTTAAAGTCCAGAGCTCAAAAAAAGTTTCTCTCCGTTGCATCAAAGGTAAGGTCAACAATCTTGCTCTTTCACTATCACAAAAGAAGTGTTTGCTAAAATTATCAATCTGTATTTCTCTCTGTGTATACTCAACATCCACTCCAATATCATTCACCAAAGTTACAGCACAAACAATAAAGTCATATGTATGGCTTAGATTAAATCGTATCGGTGTTTGTATCTTAGATATTTCCGGCTTACCTTTACATCCAGTCCTAAAAAACACGCTCTCTGGGGTAATGCCTAAGTACTTTGATAGCAATACTCTAATAAATACTCTTGTTATTAACGCGGTGTGTCGTTGAGTTTCCGAACTGAAGCGTTGTATTTGTTCTATCTCTTGATCTGTGAGTATTTTTAAGTACTCACTAACCAGATTGCATCCTTTAATCTGGGTGGGTCTCGCAACCCAAATATCAATACATTTTTTTGGCAGTTTCAAATCACAACCTTAACAATAGTAATTAATAAGTTGATAGAGTATTCATACAGTATGTCAAATTTAAGAAACACAGTAGTTTTGGACTTACTATCATCAAAAATTTGTTTTTTACTATACCCCTGATCATTGAAGATGCTTGATTTTATTTAGAATCAGGATCATGCTACGAACCATGAAAATCACACTGACTTCTCAACAGAAACTGCAACTCGAACAAATGCACGATTCTACTCGTGATGGTCGAGTGCGTGACCGTAT
>NZ_JBNJOH010000093.1:0-2810 GCF_050113735.1 Vibrio sp. TRT 2004
CCTGACGCTATATAGCCCAGTTGTTGATGCTTTGAGGCTTGCCAGTTAAACGGCATGCTAACCAGTACCGTGATGGTGTCGACCAGTACTGCCACGCAAATCTGATGAGTTTGTGAGAAAGCGAGAACGTTACTCTGTAGCACTCTCTTCATCTTGCTGATAAATCGGGTGCTTATACTTATCATTCAGCTTTTTGATTTCGACTATTTCAATTTCAGGAAAAGCCGACTGTAGATGAGAAAGTAACGCTGTTTTTTGATCAAGCGTCGAAATAAAAACAGTCCCTATATAGTCAAATGTTTCTCGATTAGGGCTTCCAAATGACAGCACTGAGTCATGAGTTAGATTAAACACGACACTGCGATCATCTATAAGCACATAAGACTTATCAACGGTTGGTTTAAAATTGGTCATCCCAAATGACATCAGTGCAAATGCCCCAGCACCGACAAGCGCCAAGGGGCCAAGTAGCAAAACCGCAATAACACACACCACAATTCCCACCCAAGCAAAACCGCGCACGATTTTATACGCCACCTCTGGGATCATATCTTGCTCCGTGTAATGAATACCCCGTGAGGTTAAGTGATAACAACGGTGCTTATCCGGGGAAAAAAGGTATCTTGAGACCAATACCATCATAGTCATAAATGCCAAAAGTCCCCAAAAAGCAATTGAGTCCATAGTTAGCTTATCGAAAACAAACCAAAAAAAACCAAATAATAAACAACCCACAAACATCGGTATCAACCAATTCACTAGATTCTCGTGTTTTAAACCAGCACCTTTACACTCCCAAGAATACGTTACCTCAGCGTTATAAAGTTGCTCTTTAAGGGACTCGATATCTTGTTTACTATTCATTTGTCGATTCTCACTTCAATAAGACGAGTGCCAAATTCTTTTGGCGCAGGCTCTACGGTTAAATCACCTTGTTTTTTACCTGACGCTATATAGCCCAGTTGTTGATGCTTTGAGGCTTGCCAGTTAAACGGCATGCTAACCAGTACCGTGATGGTATCCTCCGTACTACCACCCAAATCTAATCGATAGGTGACGGGGCTACCTTCTTCTTTTTTTTGGCTCCATGTGCCGTTCTGCTCATTAAGCATAACAGCTGGCATCGCCTCAGTAGGGCCATAGCTATAAACTTGTTTGGGCTTACGCGTTATTTGTAAGCCAATCCGTTGGCCTATGGTAAATGCAGGCAAGGTCAGCTCCAATTGCCATTGGTTGGTGCCAGTGTCCATCCATTGGGAAGGTTTTCGGTTAGGGACTGAGTTAAGCTGAACCTGAGGTTTATGAATAATGTGTTCTAAGTGAGTTAACTCCTCGACAGGCTTCCATTGCTTCGATTGTTTGCCCCATGTGGAGTGAAGCAACCACTTCTCAAGTTCTGAACGTTTAAAGGAATTGATGATGATAACAGCAATCAAATAAACAATACCAGCAACCATCAACGTGGTCAGCATCCAAGAGGCGACGATGGCACTGATACTAGTAGAGGAGAACCCCAAAAAGCTAGCGAAATTACGCACAAATTGCACACTAAACACGAAAGCCTGAACCAAGGTTGATACCCCTTTTAACCCATAGCCCAACCGTTCCATTGGAGAGTTACTAGAATCCCAAGCTTTTTCACCACTTTCCCATGTTTCGAAACCTGTGGCAATCAAACCAAACAAAGAGACCGCCGCCGTCGTTTTCGCAAAGGTTTTGAGCATTGCCGATTTTGAAGCATTGCTGTTTTTTATTGCTTCATTTAAGGTTTCACCAAGTAACTTAGAATCTTTAACAATAATGTCCCATTTCGCATCTCGCCACACAGCGGTAACAGCGGAGACCGCATAACCTGTCGCATAGGTCGCTTCTCTAATTGCAGGGTTAGTCCATAAGCTAGTATTCGGGTGTTGCGCGACTTTATGGCGGATGTCTTGCAGAACAACCGACACGTTCCAAAGGTTTAGGATGGCGACGACGCCCCCCATTTTACCCAATTTGTCCCATGATGCTTGAGTGAGCTGCTTACCTTGTTGCCAACTGCGTTCTACTGCATCGTTAAGCATTTGCTTGGCGGTGTTATTGACCGCGTCATGCTTAAGCATCACCATCATTGGCAACTCACTACTCAACAACTTCTGCATTTTCTGCTGAGCACTGCGCATGGTTTGTATCTGGTGGTTCTTTGGCGTCACCTCTCCTGAGGGAAGCTGACTAATATGACGAATGGTGGCCATTTCGGTGTTTAACTTTCGCTGCCATGTTTTAAACTGTGCGGGATAGTCAGGGTTATGAACCACGATAGCTTCTGGGTTCACGATGGCTTCTAAGATAACCAGCCGCAAGTTGCTGACTAAACCTTCCGGTGTTGCGGTGGTATTCATCTGGCTAGGGAACAGCAAGTTCGAAGTGGCTCGCCAACTCTCTTGGGCCACCCCTGAGACGGCTTTTTGAAGTGCAATAAAGCTAAGCTGTACCGGCTCAGCTAGTGCTTTAAACCACGCTTTATCATGCATACGCACGTCACTGGTGAACCCACCCCAGTTCGCAATCGCACCCGATACAGTGACCATGTCACTGGAGTTCTCCATTGAGAGCAGACTGTTACCAAGTTCATCGACGTAAGCGTTCAGTGCTTGCCAGTTTTCTAACTTAAAACCGAGAGAAGCTAGAGCGAAAAGCGTTTTGGGCGAATCCAGTGAAAGCGCCTGTTTCAACTGCTCATTCGCTTGCTCGGTATTTACCGCTTGTTTTACCACCGCTAAGTACTGGCTGGTTAAGCTAAGTAGATAAGTAAGGTGAGTCTCGTC
>NZ_JBNJOH010000094.1:0-2810 GCF_050113735.1 Vibrio sp. TRT 2004
AAACAAAATACCGTTAATGCCGAAGTCACTCGAGCCTTAGAAGCGAGGGACTGGCAAGGGCTAAAGCAAGCCTTTATTCAAGACATTAAAAAAGGCATTCGCAATGATATCGAGACCAGTAAGCTAGAGGCTGTCTTTGCCAACTGGAAAACGGACGGTTGGAAAGCCCATGAATGGAAAGCGACTCAAAAGCTGCATGATGACAATGGCGAAGTTCTTTTTGCCAGTTCTCAAGAGGCGCAACTACTGCGTTTTGCTGCCCAAGCCAGCGTCAAAAGTACGATTGAACCATCCGAAGGCAAAATAGATATTGGCATTGGTGCGGAGGCCAGTTTCGCTCTGGCTGAAGGTGCGGTTGGGCTTCACCGTTACTTCCCCTATGAAGGTGGTTATACCCTAGAGCTTAGCTATCTTGATGCCAACAAACAGCCTGCCGTTTATCCTTTTGGTCACTTTAGAGCCAAAGTTAGCTTAATGCTCAGCTGTTTTGTTGGTGCGATGACCAGCGGGCGCTTAGAACTCACTAATCAAGCCAACAACAACCCCGGCCACCAAATACTGCTCTCTCCAAGCGTTAGTATGGGTACCAATGCTTCTGGTGGTGTCGGCGTGAAAGGCGATATTTTTGGTGGCGCTCAAGTTGGAGGTCAGGTTGAAGGGGGGCTGGAATGGAAAGCACCGCAAGATACCAAGCTGGATAAGGTGTTTGACTTCGCCACCCTCGCCAAGGTGGGTGCCAACGGCAATGTGGCTATTGGAGCAGGTGCTGGATGGGATTTTCAGCTGAGTATTGGTAAAGATGGTAAATTCTACTTTAACTGCTCTGGCCGTTTGGTGTTTGGCCCTGGCGCCAGTGGTGGATTTGGCACGACAGTTGATTTTGAGCAACTATGGCAGCTCGCCGTCATCCTTTTTAAAGGCTTAAAAGCAACGGATTACCGAGTACTCGCCAATATTGATAGAGAGGTGTACCAACACCTGATCGAGTCTAGTTACATAGCATTTGCCTGTGATGTGATTGCTAATCCGCAAGACGCACTTAAACAGGTGGTGATGAACAGTCGTCAATCAATCAGTATTTGGTGGGGTAAGCGAATGACTCTGTGGGAAAAGGAGTCTGAGCAGAAAAGAGAAGCTTTTCGTTTAGCTCGGCAGATCACAAAGCATTTTAACCCTCAAGGGCACGATGTGACCGGTGAGGTACCGTTTGAAGAATTGTTGCCGGAAACCGTCGGCATTATGCTCAATACCTTAGTGACCACGTTTTATCTGTCGTGGGATGAGGAGCAAGAGAAGGCGATTTATATTTTATTGCTTGGCGCGGTGAAAACGTGGCGACGTTTTGAAGAGGTGCTCACGCGTATGAATGCCACTGGTGAAAAACCGTCAGGCGGTAAACAAGCAGAGGACAAAGCGCTGTTTGACAATTTAGCTCGCATCAATGCGATTTTAGATGGCGAACAACAGACAAGCTTTAACAACTGGGTATTAAAACTGGCGCAAGTGAATGAAATCAATGAGGCTAACTTTGCTGAAATGCGTCCGTTTTCACCGCGCTCTGGCTGGAGTTGGAGCCAGAAGAGGGAGAGAGTCGAACGGCAAATCGCGCGCTTAAATAAAAATAATGGCTATTATATCTAACCACAGCGACCGCCGTAAGGCGG
Source organism: Vibrio sp. TRT 2004 (assembly GCF_050113735.1). Classification (NCBI taxonomy): domain Bacteria; kingdom Pseudomonadati; phylum Pseudomonadota; class Gammaproteobacteria; order Vibrionales; family Vibrionaceae; genus Vibrio; species Vibrio sp. TRT 2004. The sequence goes on from NZ_JBNJOH010000094.1 coordinate 1,665, forward strand.
TCTATTAACATATTAGTAAGCTCGTTCAGTGCTCTGTACGGCGCAGCGAAACCCTGAGTTGAACGCTGGCATATCGTCGTTCAATGGGTAGTGTACGCGAGAGGTATTGACCATACCTATACCACCTCGTTTGACTTTGTTCTCACCCTTTTCTGGGCCCTGTGGATCGAGTTTCGGTGACACTTTATAATAATCTTTGGCGTACCAATCATTAACCCACTCTGTGGCATTTCCAGTCATATCGTAAATACCGAGGGGGTTGGGCGCAAACATACCAACAGAGTTTAGGCCAGTGGCCATATTGGCGGTTTTGTCGGTAAACTCCTCGTAGCCACCTAGATTAGGGTTATAAAATCCGCCACCTCTATACTGCTTGAAGCCATTATTGGTTGCGTAGTAGAGTTTTTGACCACGGTTGCGTGCAGCGTATTCCCATTGAGCCTCAGTCGGCAGGTCCACTGGTAAAGCGGTCAATTGCCCCAACCACTGACAATAGTTTTTTGCATCTTGCCAGTTTACTAGTCTTGCTGGTTTTTTAATAAAGCTCGATAAAAAAATCTTATAATCGCTTGATCCTCGTTCAAGGTATTTTTCTTCATAATCAAACTGTTCAAACGGGCGATTAAAAGCTTGTAAATAAACATCATAATCCAACAGCTCTGCTTCATACTTTGATAACGAGTAACTGCTTAAAGTTACTTCATGTTGAATATCCGCTCCACTGCTGACCATTTCAACAGCACTGTAACAACTTGCTTCTGGCGTCCAGACTGGGCGATTAAGATCGTCGTTCATGCAGGGCATACGAAAGTCACCCATAATAAAACTGCCACCTTCCACAAACACCATATTCTCAATCGACTTTACCGCAACCTCGGCAATATTTTGTTTGAGTTCGCTGTCTGCATCTGGATAGTGTTTATTGACATTACTCATAATGGTGTTGAGCTGCTGTTGAGAAAGCACGTTGCTGGAAATATCGATATCACTATTGCATGCCGTCAATAAAGGAATCGCCCCGAGAAGACCTAGCCATTTATAATTCATTATCAATCCTCATTATTTAGCCGTTTATTTTAAGCGGCTAAGCAGGTGACATGAAGTTAATGACTCGGAAATAATGTGATTTTCCTTCCTTTTCTTAAT
>NZ_JBNJOH010000095.1:0-2642 GCF_050113735.1 Vibrio sp. TRT 2004
GTTGGGAGTTCGAATCTCTCCACCCCTGCCATAATTAAGAAGGCTCTAGTCGAAAGACTAGGGCCTTTTTGCATTCTTAGATAACAAGCTATTCCTAAGCAGTTTATCGGCATTTCGAAAGGTCGTTGCACGCAGCAATATCGAGCTACCCAAAGGCCAAATGACGCTCGTTCTACGCCATACCTTTGCAAGTCACCTTCTTTTACTGACTTAACTTATTGACTTTCATTCAGACTTATTGATTGTTATTTGAACTGATATGGTTAATGTTGAATTATAAATAGGCAAAAGGCGACAGTTTGTCGTCTAATAAGTGTTATGTGAATGGGGTCAATATAACAAATGGAATACCAAGTCGTTAAAGCATATCAAGATGCTCCAGAGTCACCTATTCATGTAGTAAAAGGTGAACAATTGCAGTTTGTGGAAGAATCAAATCCGGAGAGTGATTGGCCAAATTGGGTCTTTTGCCGTGGAACAAGTAAAGAAGGTTGGGTTCCGAAGCAAATTCTAATTATCGATAGTGAACAAGTGACAGTTCTTAAGGACTATGTTGCTAAAGAGCATATGCTTTCAGTGGGCGAAACCTTAATTAGGGAGTACGAACTCAATGGTTGGATCTGGTGCTCAAAGTTAGGTGAAGGAGGCGAGTTGGCATGGGCTCCTTTAAATCATCTAACTAAAAAGTAAATTCAAATAACAATAAATTTAAGCAGATTCACAACGCTTGGCACTCTTAGTTTGAATCAGCTTTAGTGTTTACGGCACAATGATTTAGATCAGATGGAGGCGTTGCTCACTTAATTTGGTGTTATACGCTTATCAGGACAATCAAAAAGGAGCAAGGCAATGAATCAGCATGAAAAACTTAATTATGTTGAGTTTGGCGCAAAAGACTTAGAATCGACAAAATCATTCTTCTCTTCAGTTTTCGGTTGGGAGTTTGTCGACTACGGACCTGAATATACAGCTTTTTCAAATCAGGGATTAGACGGTGGTTTCTTCAAAGCTGATTGCTGCAACCAAACTAATACCGGTGGAGCACTTTTAGTATTCTACAGCTCTGACATCGAAGGTACTCTTGAGAAAGTCGCTCAAAGTGGTGGTGACATCATTCGCCCTATATTTGAATTTCCTGGCGGTTGCCGTTTTCATTTTTTAGAACCAAGTGGTAATGAGTTCGCAGTTTGGTCAGAAGCCCGCTTATAACAAATGCTCAAGATACTTTTACTAGTTTTGTATAAATTCAATATATTTACGTGTCTTGTTAAGGGCGGCTTAATTAACGCAAGTCGCCTTTTTGCATTCTTAGATAACAAGCTATTCCTAACCAGTTTATCGGCGTTTCGTAAGGCCATTACACGCAGCAATATCGAGCTACCCAAAGGCCAAATGACGCACGTTCTACGCCATACCTTTGCGAGTCACTACGTGATTCGAGGGGGAAACATCGTCAAGCTAAGGGATACGCTTGGCCATAGTGAGATCACAACAACAATGAGATACGCACATTTAGCCCCTGACCATCTAGAAGAGGCGTTAGAGCTAAATCCGTTAAATAAGCATTATGCTCCACATAATTAACTAACATATTAAAGCGACATTGTAGCTAGGAGTGGTTATGAAATGGTTAGAGTTACTAGTTTCAGACTTTACAAATAATAAAGACGTAATTGCAGATCAAATGCTTCATACTCCTAGCAATGTCTTCAAGAGAACGCTTAGTCGAGCGAAAGGTAGGTCAACTGCTTACTTAAAGCTCGTTAAAAAGGACGTTGCTTTTGCTGATAAAGAACTTAAGTTTGTTCAATCTGCAACCATGACAGTGTCAACAATGGAAATCAAAAAAGGTCTCTTATTCCTCCAGAGTCACGTTAACTCGCTTGAGGACAGGAAATCATACTTAGTGATTTATGCTGCTTTTCTTGCTTCGTGTGTTGTTATATTTAAAATTGTTGCGCTTACACACTTATCATTGGTTTTTGCTGTCGGGCTTATTCCGGTCGCTATTGATCGAGTGTTTATGTCGCATAGAGTTCATCAGCTGACAGATCTTATAAGCTATTTGCAGTTCGTTGTTGATATGCGCGAAGTTGAAGCATAACAAACAAAGCATTTAAGAGTGATTTCCAACGTTGGCGTTATGTTTAAACTTGAAGTTCGGTACATGAGGTTAGAATGGATTTAAAAGAGAACGCGAGAATTTATTTGCTAGATCAGGCATTAAATGATCTAGAGAAAAACGGGATTTATTGGAATGGGTCTATATCTCGAAACCAAAGAGGTTATTTGGTAGAGCTGTTAGAAGAGTATGGTTATAAAGTGCATATGAATGAAGTTCCTCCTCATTGGGAATATGCTTTTTATACCTCAGAGTTCTCGTATGACGACATTCTTAAGCTTGCACAGCAAAGAGCTAAAGAAAGCGGCTTTTAAACATTACAAGCATTCAAGCTGATTCGCAACGTTCGGCGCTTTCGGTTTCAATTTGTTTAGTGATTACGGTGAAGTGCTTGAGTACAGCAGTAGCGTTGCTCACCACTTAATTGGGCTACATGGACTCCTTCTTTTGTCAACAATAGCTACCGCTGACAACAGTGGATCGGACAGCAGCTCTACATTCGGTGTTTTGCCGGATTCTA
>NZ_JBNJOH010000096.1:0-2610 GCF_050113735.1 Vibrio sp. TRT 2004
GAGCGATGCTTAGTCGATACCTCAATCGCATCGATCAATCGTCCTGAGTGGATTGAAAAAGACATTCCCGTTGTAAACACCAAAATAATTTCTGATGTTGCAACAGAGTTTGAACTTGGCTTTACCCAAGTAGAGCAAACCCAACCGTTAAAGGATTTTTGGCAAAGCTTTTTCTCTTCAGATACAAACGAAGATATCCAAAAGCTATTAAAGAAATATAACGCACACTTGAACAACCCAGTAAGACAGGGAGAGATTGTAGTCGTCGTAAGCAAAGAACCAATCAACGAAGGGCAGAGAAGTAAACTCGATGCTCTAATCGAGGAAGCAGAAGCAGCCAGTGTCGAGTTAGCGAAACTGACTGAGGAACAAATTACTACCATTAATCGCCATTTTGAAGTACTAGATTATTATGCTGATGAAACAATAAAAAAAGTCGGCTCAGATGGTCTTCCTGGTGACTTATACGCTTATGCTTCATTGGGAGTCGGTGCTATAGCCACAGGTGTTGAGCAACATTTAAAAAACATCAATGGTGTGCTTCTTGAAATTAACCACCTTTACGTCTCTCAAGTTGCGATGGCAAGCCGTGTTGGTGGTGTTAACTATGGTTCTTTTGTCGCAGAACGTGCTGCGCTATTCAAAAAGCTAGATGGTAGCTTTGCTGCATTATCGAAACGTTCTGTTCAAATCCCAGTTTACACTCAGATTAGACGTAACTTAAAACTCTCTACTCATTCTATTATCCATAATGCTGATGAAATTATTGCAAAAGGTCTGGTACCGAATTTAGGTAAGCGTATAGCGAATGTGGCGATTGGTATCGCGACGTCTCGTGGAGTCGGTTACGTAGGGCTAGTGCTTGGTGCAGCAAGTGGTACGAAGAATATTTATGAAGCCTGTTCTATCGATGGTTCAGGAGAATGCGGCAAAGTGACGGCTCGTGAAATAACAGGATTTATTGGTGGTGTCGGTGGGGGAACCGTTGGTGGAAATGTGGCCGCCACTGGCACTATTTTGGTACTGGGAATTGTTGGTGTTACCTCTGCGCCTGTGTTATCAATTGCTTCAATTGGTGCTTTTGTTGCAGGAGGCGCCATTGGTGGAATCACTGGTACGGCTATTGGAAAAACCTTTGGTGATATCCTTTATGAAAAGGTCATCGACCTTAAAGAATCGAGTGAAGAGCTTGTAGAGGATTGGCTTTGAGTAATTTTTTTGAACATGCTTATACTATTATTACAGGCATACTAGCTGTATATGTGATCATATGGTCTGTTCCCGCAGTAATTATGAGTGCAATGGTCTCACTAGGAAGCATTGAAAGAATTGTATTTATTGACAAGCAATTAGCTAAGAATTTGGATAAATATTACGATGACCAAGGGTATATGAAATGGAACTACCAAATGTCCTATTCTATAGGGACTAGATTGTTTGGTTACTGGCTAGCCTACCCATTTATAAGACATAGAGTAACAACTAAATCTAAATGGTTCAGATTGTTTATGTGGATTAATAGTATTGGGATATGGAGCTGGCTTCTAGTTCCTTCCCTATCTTTTGTAGAAAAATTAATGTAACCGCAGTTGTGTGAAATCAACGTACATTCAGCAAAGTTACGATGCGTGTCCGTTTCAATATGTACGCCGATGAAAATGGCAAGCAACAAGTCGTTAGTATAAAAACGGGCGAAGGAAGTGCATACGGTGATCGTGTAGCGAAGCGTGAGGCAGTGCAGCAAGGGCAACACTTTATTGCTGAGTTGGATAATGGTATCACCATTACCTGGACACCTGACGGCTCAACGGATGTATTCACACCTGATACCGTCCTCCCCGAGAATGACCAACTGGATGTTCACAATATCTTGGTTCACCCAATTGAAGAGCATGAGCAAGAAATTGGCACGGTTCTCTACCCAGAAGAAGATCTAGCCGAGTATATTGTGACTTTTCCTGCGGATGCTGGGTTGCCTCCTCTTTACCTGATGTTCCAAAAAACGGCGCGTGATGAGTCTGGGGTGGTAACGGGGAATGGCGAAGATATAACGGGCATATGGTTAGAGAAAGCCAGTGAGGGGTTAGGTTCACCAGTTCCGTCGGAGGTTGCAAATAAGCTCAGAGGTAAAGAATTTAGTAATTTTGATGCGTTTAGGAAAGCCTTTTGGAAAGCGATTGGTGATACAGAATTAGTGTCCCAATTTACACCGAATAATCAAGAACTAATTCGCCAAGGTTTTGCCCCGTTCACTAGATTCAAAGATCAAGTTGGAGGACGGCAAAATATGAAATCCACCATAAGGTAGAGATTCAACATGGTGGTGGGGTCTATGAGTTAGATAACATGGGCATAATGACACCTAAAAATCATATTCGTATTCATTCAACGTCAGAGAGTTAAAATGAAAACCACAATAACAGAATATACAGAAGCAGATTTTTTAAAACTCGTAGTAGATATATGCAAAGTTAATGTTTCTAGCGAAAAAGAGCACAATGATTTTGTAATGCACTTCTGCGAAATAACACAACATCCAGACGGCTCAGATCTGATTTATTACCCAGAGAATCCTGAAGATGGAACGCCTGAAAATATTGTTAGAATCGT
>NZ_JBNJOH010000097.1:0-2602 GCF_050113735.1 Vibrio sp. TRT 2004
ACATCCATGCTGGAAGCGGTGTTGAGTGCTGGATTGAGCTCGGTGAGTAAAAATTAGACACTCATGCGCTCGCCCTGGTGTTCTTTCTCTTAATCAGTCTGGAATACCACACCTTAGAATACACACAGATAGTCACTTCCTACAGTTTGAAGAGCGTAGAGTCATTCAAGATCCAATCACTTGTTATGAGATTGGGTCAAACAAGGCATTTACCCTACATCAATCAGAGCTTCAAAGAGGGGCAGTCATTATATGCGGATTTGTGACCACGGGTGCTTTGATTCCGACTGACATCGATTTGATAGAAGTGCACCTAACTGGTATATCAACTTGGTTTGAAAGGTTACGAAGCTCTGAAATAACAGAAACAGAGTTCAAGCGGTGCACTTCTGTAGAGAAATTCTTAGTAAATTTTGACTACAATAACAATAACTATACGATAGAAAATCACCGTTATGTGTCATCGACAGCACTGACACCAACCGAACATCACATAAAAATACAAGATTGTTTTATCGTCAAAAAGGCAAATGGAACGTTTACGCTAAACGAAGCAGAGGGTATTGCTTTAGAAGTAAGAAGCCTTTTTTCACTCCTATTGGGACATTCCCTATCTATAAAAAAGCTATATTTGATTCCATCAGATAAGCGACATAATTATCATTCTCTTATTTTTCCAAGTGTTACTTATGAAGTTAATCCGTTTGATCATTATCACAAAACTCTTTGCCATATTGACAATTTGTTCAATTGGAACCTTTGGGAACCAATTATAAAAAATTACTTCAATATTAAATCATTTCGAACAATTTGGAGCCGCCTAATGCTCCCTTTATCACGTTCAAAATCTGGTACTTGGGAATATGATATTCTATCTGTAGTTGTAACGCTTGAAATGTATTGCGAACAAGAGTCAAAAGGAAAAGGCCATAAATTAAACAAAGATACATATAATGAGCTAAAGTCACGGCTTAATAAAACCTTAGAAGCATTTGTTGATGAAAATGTCCTTTCCTCAGAGGATTTATTAGTCCTACAAGGTTTTAATAGTGCTCTCACTAATCTAAAAAATACATCTCACCCGACTCTTCAGCACAAATACGACTTCTTAATGAGTAAAACGAGCAATGAAATTAAAGAGGCTATTTCTTTTAGTGAAGATGATTTCAATATACTTAAGAGACTCAGAAATAGTGTGGCACACGGACTAAATTACCGTACGGTAATAAACGGAGAAATCACAAAGGAGGTTCAATTAAAAGATCGCCTTTTAACATTGTTAATGTATTTTGTTTTTCATGAGCTCGGTTTTAGTGATACCCAAATAGCGAAAAGTTTAAGCTACACTCATAACTCATTCATAGTTAATGCAGGTGGTAATGAGAGGGCTAGAGATAAACTAGCTGGCACTGCGCGTTTCATTACTTTACATGAAGACGTTGACCTTAAAGATTTTGGCTCTTTTGATTATATAGTTGTCGATTGCAAATTTAAGAATCAACAGTTTACATTAAACAAACCACTGTCTTATGAAACAAAACATCACTGGCATGGTAGCGGCATATCCGACGTTAGAGACTTTGTTAAGGATAAGCTTCCCAAAGATAGTAACACTGAGCTGGAATATGTTAATAAGTTATACATTTCCAATGGTAGAAGTGAAAAATGCTATTATGGAGTTATTTTGTTAACTCATCGGTAAAGATTCAACATACTTTTTCTTATCTGATGGAAACTCATTAGGGCTGTGACACTAGCACGTTTCTGTCCAATAATGAGCTAGCTTTCGTAGCTGGCTTTTTTGCCCCTTAAATGGTTCCAGCAAAAACTAAATGCGTAAATAGTCGAATTTTCCTCAATTGTCGATTATGTGACCTTTTGCCTAGGGGTTGTCCGTTGAGTTTGTTGATAACAGATCAATTGCTTATGCTTGCGAGTACGTCGAACGTTTCTTCAAGCTGGTAAACACCATGTTTAATAATGCCGTCACCGTTGGAACCCCAACCAGTACAGGCGGAAAAGTCTTAACAGGCACTGCTGGCGTAAAAATTAACAACTTGGATGTGAGTCTCTTGGGAGACCAAGCTACCTGTACTTGTGGGGATGAAAACTGTCGTGGAGTAGGCCCAATCATGCAGGGCTGCCCACGAAATATTAAGATTGGTGGCAAGCTGATAGCGATGAAAGGCGATCCGGTTGATACCGGATGTGGCAATTGTTTTGTGCTTTCGAGTGGCGACGTCGTGAGTCTTGGTGCTCAAATGTCTGGCTCAATTGATATGGGTTCAGGCGTTAATATCGGGCAGGGTGTCAATATCAATATGGGGTCGGGCGTGAGCTTGGGGCAAGGTGTCTCTTTTGGTGACCGCTCGTCTACTTCTCCATCGTCTAGTTTCCCCAGTTCTGCGAGTCATCTATCGCAAGTGAATGACCCATATCGTTCAGAGCCGTTATTGTTTAGCCAAACTCAAACCATCGACAAAATATTGAGTGATTCTCTCGCTTTAGAGTGTTCTCTTGAAGATGAAATGGCGAAGAACATGCAACATGTTCTTATCACCGATTTGGAGGATGCACACAAGATCCTGCATAACCTTTGGCT
>NZ_JBNJOH010000098.1:0-2503 GCF_050113735.1 Vibrio sp. TRT 2004
AATAGCAGTGGTCTTATTAATATGAACGCGCGTTTGTATGACCCTGTGATTGGTCGTTTCTTAAGTGCCGATACGTTTGTGCCAGAGCCGAGCTTTAGCCAAAGTTACAACCGTTACGCTTATGTACTTAATAATCCGGTGAAATTTAATGACCCTACTGGTCACGTTTGGGGGTGGTTTGTTGCTGGGCTTGTCATTTTTATTGGGTCTCAAACCTTTGAAAATCCGACCATACAGAAAGTCGGCGCAATCGTTGGTACGGTGATGATGGCCTATGGTGCCGGAGGGTTTTATTCGAGTTTAGGAGAAACTGCACAAGTAGCGGCAAGTGGTGCAACTACCTCTTTTACAACTAACTATATAACCACGGGAGACTTTGGCAGCGCATTAGAGGCAGGTGTTATTGGTGGAGCATCAGCGGCTATTACCAATGGGCTCGCCCATGGTGAGGGCAGTCCATTCAATGCACAAACAGGAAGCTTAAGAGCGGCATTACCCCTTGCTCATGGTGTAGCTCAAGGCGGTATCCATGAATTGCAAGGTGGTAGCTTCAAGCAAGGCTTTATCAGCGGTGTCATTGGTAAGCTTGGTGGAGGAATTGTTCATGCCAATGTTCAAACGCAAACTCTTCAAGCTGGAGGTATGATTATCGTGTCAGGTATAGCGGCCGCCGCAAGTGGTGCCAATAGCCGAGATGCGGTGATGCGTTCTGCTGTTAGTGTGATTACCGTTTATTTGTATAATGACATTTGGAATGATATGCATGCTGTTGCGCAAATGAGTAAAGCAAATACAATCATAAAAGAAGTTAATGATGCTGCTACAAAAGACAGTGTAGAGTTCTTTAAAAAAGAAGGCCCGGCTCTAGCAGTTGACTCTTTAACTGTTACAGTGGGAAGCATTGATTGTATTGCTGGCACTAAAATTGGGTGTGCACCAGCACTATGGGCGGCTGCTAGTATTGACGCTAGATGGAACCAACAACCACATATTGTTGAGCAGGGGTTAACTCAAATGAATGTTCCTTATGCTTCTGAGTTAACAAACTTAATCGGTTTGGGGTTGTCCGTGCAGGGTACAATAAACTTTATGCAAGGTTATACAACATTAGATAACACCATTGATGCGGTGGGAACTGGGGTAATTCTTTATGAGAGCAGCCATAAGCCTTAGAGGTTTGGCAATATATGTTATGTTCGCAGCAACTTGGTTTTTTTTTACAACATATAAAACAAACGGAACTGAATTAACTGTAGATACTAAGCTGGTTTTTTTAGGAGAAGACAGCGAACGATTCGGTGGGGTGTCTTTATATTATCAAACGGTAAAGGGAATCAAGTTAAGAGTTAGAGTGAATAGAGAAAGCTATTTGGCATTAATGAGCTCAGATATCACAGATAAACGTTTGTGCAGCGTTGTTTATTTTAAGAACGAAAGCTTTGTTTTTAATGAATATCAGAGTGTGAAGTCGATTCAATGTGATGGGCGCAATCTCTACCCTCTTTCTGAGTAATAATAGATTATGTTATGAAATTATACTATGTGTCAGTTTTAATGCTAGTTACAGGTTGTGGTGGTAGCTCTGCCACCTCAAATCCAGACTCAAATGTATCTCGTTACAGTAGTGATTATGCTGCATCTGATTTACACGTGTTCTTCACACTATCAGCAACAAGCACCTCCAATGCTGAGGTTTATGGGTATGTGCATGATACCTCGTTTAATTACGTTGCTATTAATGGAGGTGACCAACTGGTCGCTGAAGTTGACAGTGTGAACCTCTCGTTAGCTGAAACATCGGTAGAAGGGGGCGTTTACTATTATGGTGCAGATGTTTCAGCAAGCGCCTCTGAGTATATTGTTGAGTTATTGAGAGATAATGTTGTTCAAAGTTCACTGACAGTGAATGAACTTCCGCTCCCCTTTACATTAACGACAAGCTTTGCAGGCGAAGTTATAGATGTATCGTGGGCCCCGGAATCAGATCATACATACTCTAATGTAGTGGAAACGCTAACCTGTACAAATAGTACCGAGATCAATATCAGAACGGCGTCATCAGATATAAACTCGGGTGAATATCTGCTCAATTCAGGTTCTTATAACAAGAGCCTGAGTGAGATATTCGGTCAGACTCAAGCTCAGCTAACTCAAGGTTACGACACTTGTACCTTTGAGATGGATATTATTGCTACTAAAGACTCCATACCAACTCTATCCAATGGGCAAATAACTCTGGATGTTCAACAAAAAAGAACGGTAAGAGTAGACATATAACCCTCTCCACAATAGCTCAAGCATTGTAGCTAAATGCTTGAGCTATAAATTTTAAGTCGTAAAACTGATAAGGTGAGATGAAGTTTCGTATCGAGCTATGGTTAGAACACCTACCCTAGAAAATACCATTCGAAAAGGTAGGCAATGAGCTTCAAGAAATCCTTGACCAGCGTCTTGAAGATGAAACGGCTGAAATTGTTTGGGTGGCGACCAGCCGTGATAACTT
>NZ_JBNJOH010000099.1:0-2334 GCF_050113735.1 Vibrio sp. TRT 2004
AGTATATGATCACAGGTAATTGTGATCGTCAAATCGATCGTTCTAATTGTTCAAAAAACGTTCGCGATCTCGCCCTGGAAAGAACACCAGTTAAGTCTTTATCATCAAAGTTAAACTTTACCGTAAACTTGTAATTTTCAAAGAAGTTCAACGCCATTTTAGACATTGTTTTATCTCCACTTTTTTCTAATTAGTGTGGGATGTTTGAAGCAACTAGATAGGAACCTGTTTTACAAGAAATTAAGTTATCACTTCAGCACTAAGAACTGTACTGACTCGTTATAAGGCATAAACTGTTTAGATGTATAGCTCTCAATAACTTGTGTCAGATTAGGAAAGTAACTTTGAATCCTACAGATAAAAAGTGCGCTAAAATTAACCTATTTACATAATAATCTTTTGTTACTCCGCTGCTAGCAACTGATCTAATTTTTTCTTTGCGTAGTGCTCTAATAGTTTCTGCCCACCGTCAAAAATTGACTTGAACGGTGCATCTTTAAGCTCCGTCGCTAGTTTATTAAGTATCTCTTTATTAGTTAGCGATTTAGAAAAGTCATGACCTTTTTGAGTAAGGCGGAACTTCTTGTTTTGTGAACGATAACTGCCGTCACCATTGAGCAAGATACCAATTGTGGCTAAACCTAAATTGTCTCCGTTGACGTCACTTATAAGGCGACTGTCTAGCATGAGTTGAATATGAAACAAAAAACTTTCATCTAGCATGGGTGAACCAACTTCTATGCCAGCCAAATCAAACTCTTCTAGCCCCACCATTGCTGTGTCAGATTCAAGAAAAACAGAACACAACTTTGACATATATCCCAATTTTATCTGCATATTACCTCTTGTTTTATAAAGCCCTTTTTATAACTTTCTCAAGGAGTCCCCAAACTTTTCACGGATATCAGCTTCTTCAATTGAGTATTGATAGGCAACATAAAATGCTGCCGCAAACATAGCTAGAGCAGCCAAAAATGAAAAGCTTGCAACTAAAGCTAAGATTGCAACGATAAAAGATAGAAGGCTCCACGTATGAAACCGTTGAACGCCGACATAATCAGAATCCAACGCAGTACCTTTACCTGCCAGTTTGTTATTGAATGCGATATAAGCAATAACACTATTCAAACTTAGGCTCACCGCAAAGGAAAACGTCGATAATTCAAGAAAAAACGATTTGGAAACATCAACATTTCCGCTCAAAATAGCCATAAAGTAAGCGAAAGATGCCGCAGAAAAACCAGAACTCAACCAAATATAGCCGTCATATTTCTTCATTATTGTAAGTTTCACCCAGGGCTATAACACTCCATACCAAACTAAGTACATAGTCCACTATTAGTAAAAGTAGGTCAATTGATGACAAAAGAAGTGTGTCCTAAATCTTGGGCTAGCAAACAATGGGGCAATTTCGTGTTACATGCCCCGTCAGCACACATGTTATCACCAAGCAATTCTGTCGTTCGCTTAATTACCGAGGGAATTTGACGGCCTCTATTTTTGCGTATTCCTCTAAAGGATGTCCAAAGACTCGACGCCTTTAAAGCTAATTGACGAGTAAACCAACTCAATGCGTTGCTTTAATGTACATTAAATGAATCCCTGTCGGGGTTATCTTGGTTAAATCTCGGCTGTACACATAGCCATATTTTTCTAGTAAGTCGATTGAGTGATATGTCCATCCCGCAGCAAATGCTACGCCAACTAATGCAAAATAAAGGGCTATTTTATTAACTATTGATGTCCACCTTTCACCAATTACTGATCTTGCATTTCTCCCTGTATATAAACCAATGAAAGCGAATATAATAAGCAAAATCAGTGCTCCAAAACTGCCCAATGGAACCCAAAGCGATATTACCGACACTCTAACAATAGGTACCATGTCTAAAAGGTCCTGATAATCGCGCAATAAACCAGCACATATCCAACACCATACTGGTATAAATATAAAAAGCACACATAAAGCAGCAAATCTAACCTTCGCTTTCGATTGCATTCTCCACTCCCGTAACAACTTTTTTTGCGACATTAAACTCACCCCAAGCCCACTCAATAACCGCATAGGTAGCAAAGACAACCACTGCTCCAATTATCACATGTCCAGATAGGGTTGCAGCCACCCATAATGCAGCTTCGCCAGCCCCAAATTGGACCAGGGCTTTGAACATATCAGAACCAACATTCCCAAACCAGTTCACAAGGTGATAATCATCCTTGAACACTAAATCACTAGTTGCAATACTGGCCGACACGACAAACGTTAAGACTCCTGCCCCTTTAAAATTCGCGGCTCTTGATTTTGGGCTAAAGCCAGCTTGCATTGCTTTAAAT
>NZ_JBNJOH010000100.1:0-2326 GCF_050113735.1 Vibrio sp. TRT 2004
TTCATTTCTGGGATGCCCATCTTCCCAAAGCGCCGCATTCTTGCGAGGCGGTATCAACGGAGTACTGCCCTTATTTTTCAGGGTCTCATAGCAACTTTTTGTGTCATACGCTCCATCGGCAGATACGGTATCTATCTTTCTACGTAAAGGGTTGAGTAATGTTGACAACACTTCGCTATCGCCAACACTTACAAGACTGACTTCTGCACTAATGGCCTCATGAGTTTCTACATCAACGGCTAAGTGCAGTTTGCGCCAAGTTCTGCGTTTTTCGGCGCCGTGCTTTTTCACCTTCCACTCACCTTCGCCAAAGACTTTGAGACCAGTCGAGTCAATAGCGATATGGCGAATAGCTCCTCTGGATTTGTTACGATATTTGACTTGAACTGTCTTCGAGCGTTTGCTGATACACGTGTAGTCAGGGGACGTCAGGGGAACCTCCAATAGCTCAAAGATAGAGTCGATAAAACCTTGAAGCGCACGCAATGGTAGAGAGAATATCCCCTTAATCATCAATGCAGTTTCAATCGCTGTATCAGAGTACTGGAAACCTCTACCACGCTTACCATGATGGGTTTTGCATCGCCATGCATCTACAGCTGAATCATCTATCCAGAACGTAACCGAGCCCCGTTTACACAGAGCCTTATTGTACTCCGCCCAGTTAGTTATCTTCTTTTTTGCCTTACCCATGTCACCACCGCTCTAACCATCATAAAGGGTCAGATCGCAAGACTCGAAAAAGGTTCAACTGATTTAGGCAACAACGCCCTCCTTCTTTAAACTCAACCTTTTTAAATATTGACCAACCTTTGGTCATCTTATCTTTAAAACTCATAGAGTCATTGTACAAGTAAACAGTAATCACACTAATAGCAGAACGCATCACTGCATCTCGGCTGTTGGCACCACTTGCTGCGGCGGCAATACCTGACACGATAATCATACCTCCAGCTTGAAGAGTCTGCGTTTGAACATTGGCATGAACAATTCCTCCACCAAGCTTACCAATGACACCGCTGATAAAGCCTTGCTTGAAGCTACCACCTTGCAATTCATGGAAACCACCTTGAACCACACCATGAGCGAGGGGTAAAGCCGCTCCAAACGGACTCGTTCCACCCGCAGCACCATGGGCCACCCCATAGGTGACACCCGCAGATAGCCCACCTAAAACGCCTGCTTCTATCGCACCACCAAAATCACCGGTCGTGATATAAGTCGTAGAAAATGACACGGTTGCTCCGCTCGCAGCCGCTTGCGCGACGGGTTGTAATCCCGTATACAACCCGGAGGCGGCGTACCCCATTGCGATTCAACGTTAACTGTCCCAACATTATCCAGCTACCTCCGCTTCCTCCACCGCAACCAACAAGTAACGCTAACACTGATGCATAATATATTTTCTTAAAATGACCTATTTTTATTCTTCTTCAAGATAGGTCGCACTTTGCGGGTTCCAAACCAATATACAAAACAAGCAAGAGGGAAAGTAGCAACAAAGCGCCATAGATTATTTATACCTAAAAGTTCAAGTGTATAGACAACGCCACCGTCATACATAAATGATACTAAAGTAAAGAGTACGAGCTTTGAGTACTTTTTACGTACAGGCTCCATTACCTTTAAGGTTGCAATTACACACGTGTAAGTGACAGCAAGGATACTAGCTAATAGAAAATCTCCTTTAGAGAAGAGGATCCCAATTCCACACCAAAGCATAATCGCATTACTTGCTGTATCCCATTTATCCTCTTGATCAGTCACATTTCACCACCGTATTACATCCAACAGATACCGTATTATTTACAGTGCCTACATTATCTACCGTCTGCTTAACAACCGGAGACCCAAAGAATATTGCATCATCCACTACACCTGCCCCTTTCCCAAAAGGTCCAACCATCACGCCGATGAAATTAGACCAACTTGAATCTAAACGCCATGCGCCGAATGCCATAACAAAAGCACTTGGCGGACTGACTACGCCTACACCAATAGACATATTCGACAGAACACCCGCACCGATTTGAGCGGTTTCTTCAGCTGTAGTTTCAAGATAATCGGACATTGTCTGTCCAGCTTCTTCAGCTAAGTAAGCATTTGCTGCATTTTTTTGGAATGTATTTTTATCAACATACATACGCTGTCCTCGGTACGTTACCCAACCCATTTCGTTATACAAATAAACAGTAATCACACTAACAGCAGAACGCATCATCGCATCTCGACTATTGGCACCACTTGCGGCGGCCGCTATACCTGACACGATAATCATACCTCCAGCTTGAAGAGTCTGCGTTTGAACATTGGCATGAACAATTCC
>NZ_JBNJOH010000101.1:0-2142 GCF_050113735.1 Vibrio sp. TRT 2004
TAATATCCTACCGTATGTATCCCGATAATTAATTAGGCTAAATTTCAGACTTTACCTACAACAATAAAGGAAATTAGCACTGACCAATAGAAGCCATTCGTATATTTGTACCCAACGCTCAGTCCATTCTTTGGTTATGACTCAAATAGGTTGATGTGTGTTAATATAGAGACCTGATCCTTGGAGTTTTTTCACTCATGGCCACTATTCAAGTTCAATGTCGTTTCTGCCATAAAACCGAGCCCGTCCGTAAACATGGAAAGGGACATTCTGGCTTTCCTCGTTTCAGATGTATGGAGTGTCGAAAGAGCTTTCAACTCGATTACGTCTACGAAGCCCGCAAGCCAAATGTAAAAGAAAAAATTGTCGATATGGCAATGAATAGCTCTGGCGTTAGGGAAACAGCACGAGTGTTGAATGTGGCGTACAACACGGTATTGAGCACTTTAAAAAACTCTCGCCAAAACAAGTGACCTCAATACCTTTCGATAGAGCAAACATAACTCTGATTTGTGAAGTCGATGAGCAATGGTCATTCGTAGGTAATAAGAAAAATCGTCGATGGCTTTGGTATGCATGGGAGCCACGTTATAAACGCATCATTGCTCATGCATTTGGTAAACGTAATACGGATGCATTACGAGCGCTACTCGCTTTGCTAAAGCCATTCGACATCAGTTTCTTTTTCACCGATGACTTCAGTGTCTACACGAAAGAGCTACCAAGAGAGAAACATGTAGTAGGTAAAAGGTTCACTCAGCGAATTGAGCGAACCAATCTGACATTACGTTCAAGATTGAAGCGCCTTGTTCGTAAAACGATTGGCTTTTCAAAATCAGAAGAGATGCATGACAAAGTGATAGGGACGTTTATTGAACGGGAATTCTACTGGTAATCCAACCGATTTGAGTCACGACCCAAATGTTGCTACTGAACCTGTATTGGCATGCTTTTCGATCTCACGCAAAGTTAGTTGTTTAGAAAGAGTGTTCGTTGGCTTTAAAGAGAGTGATTTGTCAGGGTGAGCTAAGAATGTGCCATCTTGAGCATCAATCAACATTGCGTATGCGTTTTTACCGGCATCCAAGTTGATGACGTCATTAATTAACTGGTCGATAAGTACATCAACACAACGGCGATTAAACTCGCGCCGATGAGTTTTTGTTTTAAGGATAGTTTCATGGTTTCTACACAATTAGTGGAACAGACAGGAAGGGGGTTTTATCGGCAATTTCTTACATTTGCACCAATTAATGACAGTATCTTGACTTAAGATAACGTATTGTTATCCCGATATTTTAATAAACGTATGACGGTGTTTTTGCGCATGTCATCACCACAGCACTCTATACCCACTTTTGACATCAATTTGTCAACTATTGTATCGAAGCTAAGGGGACACACACAAAGAGCTAAGCGGGCAGCTAAGGGGACACACACCATTACCTGAGGCTTTTTTGAGTAAAGCTAAGGGGACACACACCATTACCTAAAGAATGCCAACAAAAATCGACAACCCGCATGAATGGAACCTTTGGCGTAAAAAATGTAAAAAATGTAAAAGGACAGGCACTATTAAAAGATACTTATGCTCCAGCCATAATCTATCGGTGAAATCGGTATCAGTTTGCCCAGTTAGGCGAGAGTGTGGCGTTCTGTGAGCCACTGTTGGCGTGAATGAGTCTATTGAGGCTTTTTTGAGTAACGAGTGATTCACCAAAAACATTTTTGGTTTCGTGTGGGTTTCTTACTAGAGATTTAATGGTTGGCTAATCGCTTAGCTATCCAACCGAAGTAAATTGAGTCGCTTTCGTTTCATCAGCTGTTTGGCCATCATTGCGCTTTGGGTACAACCTACTGTAGTGCAGCGTAGCCTCTCCAACTGAGTACAAGTCTCAAGCCAGTTTACTTGATTGATATTAAGTCTTTGCAATATCGCTGGCGTCTCTTCACTTAAGCTCGCTTTCCCTTCTCGGTATTGGCGTGCTGTCCAATCGACTAGCTCGATGTAATCCATCAGTCGAAACGGTATACCATCACGTTGATGGTTATTGTCATTCCCAACAAACGGGTAAAGGCAAGGTGCCGTCTCTTGCTGATTGTTTAATGCCTCAACCCTCGCTTTAATTGAGGTGTAATCGG
>NZ_JBNJOH010000102.1:0-2133 GCF_050113735.1 Vibrio sp. TRT 2004
TGCTTATCCATAAAGATAATATACTTAAAACTCCCTAATGAAATTACTGGCAATATAACTATCGCTGGAAAGCACCACGCAATAGCAACAACACCGACAACAGCTATCAACCAATCCAACATTTATTCATTACCCCAAACTTCTTCAACAACGCGTAATCTGACTTTCCACCATAGACTTTTTCTCTTCTTCTGGGTCTATGATTTCTCTTGGGGGTATTTATAATCCATATTCCATCCATAAACTTTTTTAGCATAATCCTATCAAAAGTCAGTGTTCATTATTTCAATGATGTTCAATTCGAAAGTTTACCCTTTAAAACAAATACCATACACTTAGATTCTCCATTAGAAGCTATTTCTGGAAGTAAAGTAGCCTTGCAGAGCAGATGAATCGTTAGAAAATGAATTACAGCTTAAAAGCGCATTGCATTGCCAAGCACTTATCCGCACCAGCAGTTTTGGACACCGAGTTAATTGGCAACTAGGCTTTTACCTTTCATACTTACCTTTAATAATCATTGTCTACCAGTTAAATCCTTAAACAAACTTACCAAATTAGAGGATCAACTCTCTACGGAAATCTGTAGGCTAAATAATGCATATTTTGAATTGGCGAAGGTGTATCACGATATATTTAATGGTGCCTGTCCTTTAAGAGTGAAGGCCTAAACGCGGTGGGTAAAAATTAAACACTCATGCGGTCACACTGAGGATCAGTTACTTAATAATGCTTCGATAGATGTACTTTGAAAAGATCACTAAAAAAAGAATCGCAACGACTTGGGGGATGCTCGGTATATATGGTGAACTATCCAAAGAAGGTAATGCATAGTTACCCTCGATCTCAAAATAGAGAACATTAACGACGAGTAGAACTAAATTGTGTATGCAGTGGGTAACAATGGATACTCGCAAGCCAAATTTATAAAATATCCATCCTAAAACGCCACCCATAACGAATGCATGCAAAATGTCTTGATGCAACATACCAAAGCAAACCGATGAAATAAAAATAGAGATGGTTAAGCCAAACCTACTTAGGCACTGCTTTAACAGATATCCACGAAAAATTACTTCTTCTAACACAGGCACAAGAACACAAAATAACAAGGCAGACTCAATTACGCTTAGCCAGTTGATCACCCCTCCATCATTTTTAAACATGGGCTGATAATAGTTGAGCTGATTTAAGATATAGTTTGAATCAAAGGTGTAAGATAGAGCGGTCGAAAAATAAAAGACAGCTATAGAAAGGGGAAAATATAGAGTCGCTACTATCATCGATTTTTTAAAAGGTGGGGCAGTAGGAATACCATTATTCGAAAGCGGCCCGAATAGTGCCATAGCGAAAGTAACACGGCTTAAATGAACAATAATCACCCAGTAAGATAAAAGAACACTAACGTCAAACTGTCCAAGTATTTCACTAGAATCGTAGAGAATAAAAAACAAGTGCCCTGCGAGGGGCGAGGCACTTGCAGCTATAAAAATAATTAATATAGCAATCTTTAACATGGTATTAACGACCACCTCGTCTATCACTTGAACGTTGATCGCCTGGTGAGTTCATATCACTTCGAGGACGTGATCTCGCAGTTCGATCGCCACTTCTATCACGGCGCTCTCGGTAACGCTCGTAATTTCTCTTAGCCTGCGCGTTAGACAGGTCACCATAATTATCTGACATCCAGGCTATCGCGAAAAGCGCGCGATGCTCCCGTTACCTGTGAGAGAGCGCTTTCTGATAATACATTCATTGATATTTCCTTATCTAGCAAGTGACAATAAACAGATGTAAAGCAAATACTCGCAATAAATTATTAACATTTAATGGTGCCTGTCCTTTAAGCCTGACAATTCCGTTATGAACAACGCGACTCACCTCGTATGGGTAACCGGCGGTGGCATGGTACCCGAACAGGAAATGCGTTCCTATCTAGCAAAGTCACAAGGCTGATAATGCGCTATACATTGGTATTGAAAACACTCATACCCATAAGTCGGTGACCAGCCCAATACTTTTTCAGCACTGGGTGAATCATGTTTCTGAGGGAAAAAACTGCGCATGAATACCACTCGTTGCATCATCCACGCTAGCCATGAGGCAAGAGCGTTCATTACCGAACCAGCA
>NZ_JBNJOH010000103.1:0-2089 GCF_050113735.1 Vibrio sp. TRT 2004
ACCGCACCGCCTGCAACAAAAGCACCAATTGAAGCAATTGCTAACACAGGCGCAGAGGTAACTCCTACAATACCCAATACTAAAAGCGTGCCAGCAGCAGCGATATTTACACCGGTGGTTTACATTTAAACGCTAAGTCATAGTTAACTTGTTCCAAGTTGATAGTCGCATTGGGCGCTATAAAAACCCTCACCAATTATTGTCTCAATTGCCTTAACTTGATCAATCGAGATATCAAATCCACCAGCACCAGCTAATAGAAACCGGAGATCATCGTCACTTAAATCTAGTACTTTTGAGACCTGATCAACATATGACCTTTGCACTTCGATTTCCGATACCAAAAGCTCACTTTTTTTGTCAAACGCTTCAACTAAAACTTTCATTACTTTTCTACCTTTCGTGAAGGTTCTGCATCCTTCGTCTGTTCCCCTGTGAATCGCCACGGTTCTCCTTCCCCCCCTTTCGAATCATTACATTGAATCTTTAAAACACGGCCTTCCTTGTTCTTTGTACCAACGTTTTAGCTCTCCAATAATTGCGTCTGATGAATCTTCTATTCCCAGCATTGTAGGATGGGTTAACAAAGCGCTGCCTTTGGGATGTTTGATCTTTTCATTGAAAAAATTTACCAGTTCATCCAAATCATCATCACTAAAATCAAGTTCTTCAGATGCCAATAACAACTGTAAAAACTCTGACTCTGTATAATCTTGTAATTTATTTTTCATTTGAATGAATCCTTATATGATTTTTTGCTGTGTTAATTCTTAGGTTGTCAATATGATACACTTCACCACCATGTTGAATCTGATCGATATGGTGAATTTCATAACGAATCCTCCCACCTTTTTGATAATCAGGTAAACACATGGGAGCGTTACCTTTTTGTATTTGAATTTTATTCCGTTTATCAAACTGCTTAAATAACTCTGGATTCTTAGCAACTTCTTTCCAAATAGCTGTCTGTAAATCAGCAAACCTATTAAACTCTTTTCCTCTTAGCGCATCTGCAATTTTTGTTGGAATATACTGCCCTTGACCGACATTCGCAGCTTCCCCAAGCCAATAACCATCGACCCACTCAACGTCTTTACCTGTACCAGTTACCACCCCAGACTCATCACGCGCCGTTTTTTGGAACATCAGGTAAAGAGGAGGCAACCCAGCATCCACAGGGAAGGTGATAATATATTCGACTAGATCTTCTTCTGGGTAGAGAACCGTGCCAATTTCTTGCTCGTACTCTTCAATTGGGTGAACCAAGATATTGTGAACATCCACTTGGTCATTCTCGGGGAGGACGGTATCAGGTGTGAGTACATCCGTTGAGCCGTCAGGTGTCCAGGTAATGGTGATATCATTATCCAACTCAGCAATAAAGTGTTGCCCTTGCTGCACCGCCTCACGCTTCGCCACGCGATCACCGTATGCACTTCCTTCGCCCGTTTTTATACCAACGATTTGTTGCTTGCCATTTTCATCTGTGTACAGCTTCAGTGAATGATTAACCTATAGTCTCTAGCCATTTCACCAATAGGGTAAAGCAATGAGTGATATAGAAGTTCCACAATTGGATATCGAAAACTTTAACTATACAATCAAGTATCCCATTCATATCACCGTCTTCAATTCTTAAAGCACTGTTTTCCTTTTGCTTTATACCAATTCTTTAGTTCTTCGATGACACCACGAGGTGAGTCTTCTCTTCCAGGTGCCGGGTGGAATAAACTCTTTTCCCGCTTTAAAAGGCTTACTGCCCTTCAAGGTTAACTTTTCGCATCTGACTCATAAGATGTTTAACACAAGACCTGAGGTGTCGGAAGGTAAATTAGTGATCCCTCCTAGGATCTATTTTTCGGCATTGACAGAGTACAGCAAAGATGTCGTAAACGCCTATGGATTGAGAGGGCGTTGTTGATCAAATCAGCTTGAAGATCAACGACGCCTTTCATGTGTTAAATTCCATTCATACGCCTTATCGAAACAGGTTTGCAGAAAAGGACAGACATCAGGGTAACCGCATGAGTAGATAATTTGTAAACGAAAACCACTCTCTTTGTTAACTTGCTAAGAGTTGAGCAGCGTA
>NZ_JBNJOH010000104.1:0-2024 GCF_050113735.1 Vibrio sp. TRT 2004
TTAACTGGTCAACGCCATCAATATCTCAGTTTGCTGCACAACATGGGCAGTCATGCCCCTATGTATGGCTATTGGGAGTACGTTCGTCGTTATATGGCTGATGAACAACCGTTATGGTATGAGATCAGTAAAAAGCCAAGACAGATAGGTGT
The DNA here is from genome assembly GCF_050113735.1 of Vibrio sp. TRT 2004. Lineage (NCBI taxonomy): Bacteria > Pseudomonadati > Pseudomonadota > Gammaproteobacteria > Vibrionales > Vibrionaceae > Vibrio > Vibrio sp. TRT 2004. The sequence goes on from NZ_JBNJOH010000104.1 coordinate 153, forward strand.
TAACTTTGAACTCGCTGAAGAAGAAGGTCGGAGTCGGCTGTTTGCAATTGTTACCTTTATTCTTACGTTACCACTTGGTTTTCTGCTCAGACCCGCTCTTTTTTCACTCTGGTGTAATCCTCTGAAAGACAAATGGCCAGAACAGGTCCATGAATGGACAGGAAAACGATGCAATTGGCATTAGACGTTTTTCACGACAGTTTATCCGCACTGCCACTCAATCGAGCGGCAGTCGAGCGGCAGTTGAGCTGTTCGCGGAGGAAGAACCCATCATGAGTGAGATTAGACAAGTTGGCCCCAACCATTGGGTTGGGCCAGAGGACTTTGGTATTACCCCCAACTTCCATATTACCCAACACGGCGTGGAACATTACCCTAATGGTCATTTAATTCAGCAAGAGCCATTAAACCCGGGCAATAAAAAAATCCCCATCGTTCACCGAAAAAAAGACGCTGAAGATATGGGGGAGTTTTTTGACGGCTTTTCTGCGGGAGGCCATGAAGGGTTTATTGATATGCGAGTTCAGTCTGTCCATGGTAGAGGCGAGTTTATGGGGCTGGTGTTTCTTTTTACCCTGATATGGATCGGGTTAAAAGGTTGGGGATTTATTGATGGACTGGCATGGTCGGATACCTATGTTATTGACTTAATTTATTTGGCATTGATCGGAGTCACTATAGCGGTAGGACTTTTCAAGCCCATCGCCATGCCGGTACGCTTTCATAAACAAAACCAAGAGGTTTACGTTTGGCACGATAAAGTACTCTATCGTATTCCGTGGCAAGAGTGTGAAATATCCGTCATTGTGGCTAAAACCCATATGGGCTACGGGCGGTTAAAAGATGGCTATGAGTTAATGCTCTGGCTCAACCCTCAACACGCGGTCAATGCCGATTTAACTGGTCAACGCCATCAATATCTCAGTTTGCTGCACAACATGGGCAGTCATGCGCCTATGTATGGCTATTGGGAGTACGTTCGTCGTTATATGGCTGATGAACAACCGCTGTGGTATGAGATCAGTAAGGAGCCGCGGATTGCGGGGGTAAACACAGAGCTAGCGAAAGAAAAAGGATACAGCAACTTTAGCGCATTAATTCGCTTTATCTTAGTTATGCCAATTATATTTCTTTTTCGACCCGCAGATTTTGCACTTTGGTGTAACCCCCTGAGACACAAATGGCCGGAACAAGTCCATGAGTGGACAGGTAAACGATGCAATTGGCATTAGACGTTTTGCACGACAATTTATCCGCACTGCCACTCAATCGAGCGGCCTTCGAGTTGTCACAAATGGGCGAAGGGAATAATCCATCATGACTGAGATTAGACAAGTTGGCCTAATAACGTTTTAATGACGCCTGTCCCTTACACACTTTAGAGCCGGTCTCTGATATCAATGGGATACGCGTACCATACGAAGCACAAACGCCTAAAAATAACTACGCGGTCTGTCTGGTTGATGCGATTGGTATTGCAACCGATCTGTGCCGTGAGTTCTCTATTGCTTACGAGCTCACCATGTCGAGTTTGAGCACATCGCAACATCCTCTCCAGATGGCAAAGTTAACCAAGCACATTATCGACAACGAGATGACACAGGCCGCGTCGAAAGTCTCACAATATCAACCGACGGGTCATTACGCTGCCGCACTCTCTGCCCGTAAGCGCAGTGATCAAGAAATGGAACAACGCCAAGCGGCAGCAGGTTCTTCAAGAAAGCAAGAGTTAGAAAAGTGCTTGCACGTTGATGAGATGGAAGGCTACCTAAAGGAATACCAAGATGCGATGCCGAAACTCAAGCAGCAGCTTGAAACCTTGTCTGAAGATTGGTTGACTTGGTTAGATCATGAACAGCTAGATATCGCGCT
>NZ_JBNJOH010000105.1:0-1968 GCF_050113735.1 Vibrio sp. TRT 2004
GCAATCCGCGCTCTAAGCATGGATGGTGTACAACAAGCTAACTCTGGTCACCCAGGCGCACCTATGGGTATGGCTGATATCGCTGAAGTTCTTTGGCGTTCACATCTAAATCACAACCCAGCTAACCCAGAATGGGCAGATCGCGACCGTTTTGTACTTTCTAACGGCCACGGCTCTATGCTGATTTACTCGCTGCTACACCTTGCTGGTTACGAGCTGTCTATCGACGATCTGAAGAACTTCCGTCAGCTGCATTCTAAGACTCCAGGTCACCCAGAGTACGGTTATGCGCCTGGTATCGAAACAACAACGGGTCCTCTAGGTCAAGGTATCACAAACGCGGTTGGTATGGCGCTGGCTGAGAAAACGCTTGCTGCACAATTCAACAAACAAGGCCACGACATCGTTGACCACTTCACTTATGCATTCATGGGTGATGGCTGTCTGATGGAAGGTATCTCACACGAAGCATGTTCTCTTGCGGGCACGCTAGGTCTTGGCAAACTTATCGCTTTCTGGGATGACAATGGTATCTCTATCGATGGTCATGTTGAAGGTTGGTTCTCTGACGATACTCCTAAGCGTTTTGAAGCGTACGGCTGGCATGTAATCCCAGCAGTTGACGGTCACGATCCTGAAGCGATCAATGCGGCCATCATTGCAGCAAAAGCTGACCCTCGCCCTACGCTAATCTGTACTAAAACTATCATCGGTTTTGGTTCACCTAACAAGTCTGGTTCACACGACTGTCACGGTGCACCACTAGGCGCTGAAGAAATCGCAGCGACACGTAAAGAACTTGGTTGGGAGCACGGTCCTTTTGAAATTCCGCAAGATGTCTACGCGCAATGGGATGCGAAAGAAGCAGGCGCAGCTAAGGAAGCAGCGTGGAACGAGAAATTTGCAGCTTATGAAGCAGCATATCCAGAACTTGCAGCAGAATTCAAACGCCGCGTAAACGGTGAACTGCCAGCAGAGTGGGAAGAGAAAGCCAACGCGATCATCGCTGATCTACAAGCTAACCCAGCCAACATCGCTTCACGTAAAGCGTCACAAAATGCGCTAGAAGCATTCGGTGCCATGCTACCAGAATTCCTAGGCGGCTCTGCTGACCTAGCACCTTCTAACCTAACGATGTGGTCGGGTTCTAAGTCTGTATCTGCTGATGATGCCTCTGGTAACTACATTCACTACGGTGTGCGTGAATTCGGTATGACGGCGATCATGAACGGTATTGCGCTACACGGTGGTTTCGTACCATACGGTGCAACATTCCTAATGTTCATGGAATACGCGCGTAACGCAATGCGTATGGCTGCTCTGATGAAAGTTCAGAACATCCAAGTTTACACGCACGACTCTATCGGTCTAGGCGAAGATGGTCCAACTCACCAACCGGTTGAGCAAATGGCTTCTCTACGTCTAACGCCAAACATGAGCACATGGCGTCCATGTGACCAAGTTGAGTCAGCCGTTGCTTGGAAACTGGCAATCGAGCGTAAAGATGGCCCTACATCTCTTATCTTCTCTCGTCAAAACCTTGCACAGCAAGAGCGTGACGCTGAACAACTCGCCAACATCGCTAAAGGTGCTTACATCCTGAAAGACTGCGCTGGCAAACCTGAGCTTATCCTTATCGCAACAGGTTCTGAAGTAGAGCTAGCGGTAGAAGCAGCAGCACAGCTAACAGCAGAAGGTAAGAAAGTTCGCGTTGTTTCTATGCCATCAACCGATGCTTTCGACAAGCAAGATGCAGCATACCGCGAAGCAGTACTGCCATCAGACGTCACAGCACGTATCGCTATCGAAGCGGGTATTGCGGACTTCTGGTACAAGTATGTTGGTTTCGGTGGCAAGATCATCGGCATGACAACATTTGGTGAATCAGCGCCAGCTGACCAACTGTTCAAGATGTTTGGTTTCACTACTGAAAACGTAGTAAACACAGCAAAAGAATTGCTAGCGTAA
>NZ_JBNJOH010000106.1:0-1923 GCF_050113735.1 Vibrio sp. TRT 2004
TGCATTTGTTCGAGTTGCAGTTTCTGTTGAGAAGTCAGTGTAATTTTCATGGTTCGTAGCATGATCCTGATTCTAAATAAAATCAAGCATGTTCAATGATCAGGGGTATAACACAGCGGATGAGTGAAAGCATCGCTTATCCGCTGGTATATTAGGCCACAATGATAAGCTAATTATTTTTTAATCTCTTCCTTACATCCTGCATGGATTGAGAGCGTAGATAATTTGAGTTATATTTTTTAAGCGCACTCAATGTTGGAAGTTCTATCATAACAATGTTTGTTGCATCCAATGCTTTATTAATAACATTATGAATTTTTGATTTATTTTCATCCGGATACTTCTGTACGCTCACAACTGTCTGAAAGTAAATAGGCGCCTTTCTCAAACCAACATTATCGCCTCTTAGGTTATATTTTTGCGATACATAATAAACAGCATTAGAAGGATCAAAGAATGCCGCATTATTATTTCTGGTTTCTTTATATTCAAGGCTATTGTTACCAATAATGCAGTTAGAGTATGAGCGACACTTATTAACTATTTGTTTCATTTTAGATACGGCAAGAGGCCAATTTTCGTTCATACGCTCACCACTTTCAGGCTTAATTCCTGAATGATTCGAATAATCATTAAAGTGAGCCCTAGCAACAGAGACCCAAGTATTTTTCCATATATCAGCCGTTTTACTAATTTGGTCAAGTTGACAATCAAAATCACTTTCAAACGTTAACCCTGCTGCCATTAAAGCACCAATATTAGTCTTATTATCTCGCTCTCGATCAAGATAGTTATCACCATCTTCAGCTCTATGCATATCAGCACTCTTCATCATGCAAGCTGTAATAGACACTTCTCTCAGTATTGCATTACGGTTATTGCGTGCACGGTTTTCAGTACTCGTGCTATCGAACTCCTTCGCTAGTTCTTTATGCAGCTCTACATATTCATCCATAAATGTACTTACCCAAAAATTAGCCATACGACCTTTTCGATCATTGCTAGAACTGTATGAGACGTACGTACTACCGATATTCGGATTATTGAGTATATGTCTAGGACTATATTGCCCAGCGAAGACTCGCAACTTCAGTCCTAAGTTAGTCCCATTCTCTTTGTTATATTCCCTCAATGTATTTAATGCATTCTTAATAATCTCAAAGTTGTATTCATCATCTCTAGGCTCCAATGTGCTCCATTCCACCTGCAGAACAACTCCGTCAACATATTTCGCCCAATCTTGGGGCTTATTGCTATTTTCAAATGGATTATCAAAACCATTTCTATTTCCAATACTCTTAGATACATCACCTCTAGTAATAAACCCTTTCAATATTTCTTTATTTGGATGCGCATTTACCCCAAAAGATACCGACGCTATTAAAATCATCAAACTAAACTTCAACATATACATCACCTATGTAACAAAACAATATCTACTAAAACAAGCTTACAATATACAGACAAAATGTTACATTCCTTTGTGCCTCACTTGACATTGAGACTTTATTCCCAAAAAAAAACAATAAGACATTACCTACAAAAAGGGCTTGGTCAACGGCGACAAAGCCCTTTTAATTAGATATTGTGTCTTAGAACCCATCCCAGAAGAAGCAAAAGGACACACGCCATAATTTAATGGTGCCTGTCCTTTAAGTCTACTCGTTAACTTTCATTAACTTATTGATTACACATTGAAGTGATATTAAAAAAGTTTCATTATGAAAAGGTGAAAGTCGGTTTTTAGCTGGCCAATAAGTGTTATACGCAAGGAGAGTAAAGTGGTAAAAATTCGTGAAATGGAAATCGCGGACTATACCCAATCAACTTGAAAATGCAGGCTTGGGTACCTGAAAATTATCATTGATTCGAGACGTCAGTGAACCTGCGATCTCTGGAAGAGTCACAGTAAAAAATTCATCG
>NZ_JBNJOH010000107.1:0-1772 GCF_050113735.1 Vibrio sp. TRT 2004
CGCTGAAACCCTTTATTATTCATCACGCCAAGCAGCGCAGCAAAGAAGTCATCTGCGGCTTTCGGGTTCAGTTCAGTGGCAAATTTCCCACCGAATCCTACCCCAGCCGTGGCCGCCATCGCCGTAATAAAGATAAAACGGCCGTTATTGAACGTGCACTGGAATACACCATCATACCCAATCCCCGCCGAGACTTTAAAGTCAGAACTGACTTTAAACAGGTTTTGTGTTGCGCTTTTTTGATCTTTTGCCCAATCTAACTTACAGCTCAGAGTGCCCCCCGCTTCCAAACCAGCAAAGGCTTTTGCTTGCGCAGTAGCTCCTGCCGCAAGGGGACTGTTTCGGTTGCCTTCCTGCCCTAAGCCGGACACATTGTAATTGGTATAGTCACTTCTGCTTGGTACTGTTCCTTTGATGCCGAGAGGGCGAACTTCTTGCTCTCCTGAAGATTCTTCCATATTGCCGATGTGTATTTGCGTGGCAACTTTTAAGCTTGCTGCGAGCACACCATAGACTTTACCTTCAAATTCAAGCACAGCAGAGCCAATGTTTTCTGTATGTCGTTTTTGGTTACCACGGGTACGATAAGGGATGTCCAATGCCATGCTGCCGCTGGCTGGCAGCCTGAGTTTTATCTTTTGCTCTGCACTGGCGAGAGAAAAATCGCTTTGAAACTCGGCTTTTAAGGTGCCTTTGTGGAAGGTGTCTTGGTCAATAGCGGTACTGGCACTGTAAGCAAAACGAGCAAATTGCGCTCCTCCGCTGGTTTCTGTCATTGCGCTAATACCAAACGTTTCATTTTGGTACTCTTTGCTACTCCAAGGGAAAATAACATCGCTAATATTCGCCCAGTTAATCGATTTTTCAAATTTTAAAGAGCGAAGAACAGCGTCAGAAGAGCCACCAAGTGCCTGCTCAAAGGCTTTAGATAGTGACTCTTTTTGTCGGCTGACAGATGTTGCTAAATTTAGGTTAACAATGGAAGTGCATTTTTTGTTATCGGCGACATCGTGCGACAGTACCGGACTATCGGAAAGGATATATAGCAGCTTATCTGGCTTGGAAGAGAGCGCACACTCAACAATCGTCCTTTGGTTCGCTCCGTTGTTGGCATAGATATGGTTGTCTAAGTTTTTCGGTTTCCATAGTGCTTCATTGAGCACCACACGCCGATCCGAGGCTTCTTGTGTTGGAACGTCACCAGCAAAGGTAACGGAGGTTCTCTGGTAATCATAGTAAGGATTGTTGGCGCGGCTTTGCGCGGTGACCAGTAAAGCGTCGCAACGTTCTTGGGCCTTTTCAGCAAACACAAATAGCCGCTTAACGTAATTGCTGTAGTTTTCGTTTTGCCCAAATCGTTCAGAAAAATCTCGGATACGAACCGCGACTTCCTGAAGTAAAACGAGGTTCAATATATAGGCACTGTAGTAACCGAGCTCGCTGTGAATAGGCGTCTCTCTATTGAGCTTCTCTAAGCCAAGGAGCAATTTGTCGATGCTTGGACGATGGTTCTCAAGGTGCTGGCGAAGAAACTCGACATTTTGCCAACCTTGAAAGAGTTGCTGTTCGCTTAGGCACTGTTCTTTTATGTATGTTCCGGTCTGATTTAAACGATGCATAGCCGCAAAAAAGTGGCGGTATTTAATGTTGTTTTGGTTATTCGCGGTAAAGAACGCCAATGGTTTCCATTCTATTCGCTGGCTATTGAGTTTTGTTAGAACAGAATGAGCGTGTGTGACCCAGTAGTCATAGCCGTTGTAAGCCTCTTCCAG
>NZ_JBNJOH010000108.1:0-1707 GCF_050113735.1 Vibrio sp. TRT 2004
TCGTTATAAAAGTAGACGGTATGATCGATGAGCTCTCGAGCAATATAATGATGCTCTTGCATATTGGCTAAGTCGACGCCAACTGACAAGGTCTCAGGGAGTTTTGCTGAGCTATCCTTATCTGCCACCGCATAACGCATCGGTTTTACTGTGAACCATTCATCTCTGAGTGGACACTCTTCGACGACGTTGTCTACCGGTTTTGAACTGGCGACGATGGCCGCATTGGTTGCGGGATCTGAAGTACCAGAAACCAGTACCGCATCCTGTGGGATATGAATGACATCACCGGCACGAATGTTATTCGGATCAGAAATGTTAGGATTCGCGTTCTGTATCGCTTTTAAGGTTATGCCGTTTGCGCGCGCGATACCGGTTAAGGTATCTCCTGATTGAATGGTATAGTTCATGGATAGTTCTCCACTGAGTCTCGTGGGTTTTGGGCGAGTGAGACAGATAATTGATTGGCGAGTTTTAAACGTTGCTCTAAGGGAGCTTTAACGTCATGCAGACAAGCCGTTACTTGAGGATAAAGTGAGCTTTTACCTAACACATCGCCAAGTCGGCAAACGATATTGAGGTAATATGTGGCGAATTGTTCGTTGACTTGACCAAGCGGTTGTAAGTCAGCCAGTTGCTGCAAAACAAACGCGTGCGTTTCTTGTTTGCTTGCTTGCAGTCTGTCAGGAAAATATGCCTCTATGTGCTGGATAAGTCGCCATGCTGTGTATGCTGTGCTCGCATCACTCAGGCCCTGCCACTCTTCATCGGTAAAGAAGGCTTCTTTTAACGCTTGGGGTGTTTCCAAACACGATTTCGCTTCACCGTATTGCTGGTTAAAAAGGTTTGGTAGCCATATGTTTTTCATTGGCCCCATCCAAGACTCAAAGCGTGTTTCATCTGCCGCTTTGAGTAAATAAAGCATAATAATGGGGTCATATAAACGAGCTAAATTATTTTCTAACCCACCATGCTGACACAAAATGAGTTTCTTCCAGTGTGTTTCGAGATCATCTATAGAAGCGTTGGATTCGAAAATAACCCCATACCGATAAGGCGCAGTGTCATGAGCCCAATCTTGGATTTGTTTTGACCATGTAACAAGGTATGGACCAATATCCGATACGTTTTGCCAACGTGTATTACGCAATAGAGATCGATACTCGATGGGAGTCGTCAGCTCTCTGCCTAACGTTGCGATGTTAAACTCAAGTTTCGGCAGCAGTGCACCATCGAGAACCATCCAACGGGCTAGCCTTGATACTGGTGGAAGCTCGGTAGAGTATTGGAAAGTTTTCATGACTGAGCCTCCTCACAAGCTCGGCAAATTGGACTGCCGTTTATTGCTGCCTCAAGAACCGTATTTCGTTGTTGCTCTGTGACCAGTGGTGGTTCCATCTCTTGCGGCGCTTGCTGCAACTCTAACCCATTCGGTAATGCGGCTTGCTGGCCTCCATACCCGCTGCCGCTACCCGGGCTACCGCCCGAGTTTATATTGATTTTTGGCCCAACCAGACTGACGCCAGACGCGTCCAGTTTTACAAAGCTGCCGCCGGCTTTGAGGGTGGTTTCAGAGCCAGCATCTATCACCACTTTATGACCAACCTTGATGTGAATTTCATCACCTGATTGAATGGCGTGGAGCGCACCGACCTTTTGGTGCAAGCTGCCCTCAATAATCGAGGTGGCATCTTGTTTGACCAAAGT
>NZ_JBNJOH010000109.1:0-1706 GCF_050113735.1 Vibrio sp. TRT 2004
AGCAACTAACACGGGGCCACGTTCAATGTTGGCAAATTGTGTCTGCTCGAAAAGGGGGCAAAAGAAGGGCTCTGGAACGGTTCGATAAAGCTGAACTTGCCAATTTGGCCAAAGTTCAGGCTCGATGATCATATAGACATCCCATTCGTCTACGAGGATTGGCGCAGAGCCGATTTCAACGCGCCACTGAGGCATTATTTGTGGATTTGACATTGACCACCTCTATTACATTGGCAAAGTTCTTTTAGCAACGAGCCGTTTTCGACCATCTTGTTGTAGGCGATTTGGTTCATGGCCGGGAGTGATCCATCCGTAGCCATTGCTTCTTGTTCAGGGGGAGTCATATCCTGTGTCAGGGAGTTGGGCAGCAAAGCAATCTGCCCAGAAAAACCACTGCCACTGCTTGGACTTCCACCAGAGTTTAAATTGACTTTCGCTCCAACCAAGCTAACACCTGAAGCGTCCACTTTTATAAAGCTGCCACCGGCTTTTAAAGTCATTTCAGAGCCTGCTTCGATAACGACCTTCATACCGGCTTTGATGTGGAGTTCATTGCCAATTTCAAATGCATGCAACTGAGCGATTTTTTGATGCAGACTCCCTTCCACAATCGAGGTGGTGTCTTGTTTGACTAGAGTACGGCTTTCGCCCTCAACGGTGAGGTTGTGGCTGTTTTTAATCTGAGTGAAATGGTCGTTATCGATCGTGATATGTTGGTCATGTTTGACATGAGTCGTCATATCGTTGAGAACGATCGAGTCAAAATCCTTCTGCGCATGAAGATAGACTTGCTCTTGGTCTGCTTGGTCTTCAAAACTCAGTTCGTTGAAGCCTTGCCCTTGATGGGTTTCACTGCGCAGGACGGTTTTCGTTTTGTTCTCCGGCAGCGCATAAGGCGGCTGGTTGACCGCATGATAGGTGCGCCCTGTGATGATGGGCTGATCTGGGTCACCATTAAGAAATGAGACAATCACTTCGTGACCAATGCGAGGCAAAGCGACCATGCCATATTGGCTGCCTGCCCAACCTTGAGAGACGCGCACCCAGCATGAACGATGTTCAGGGTTTATCTCTTCGCGATCCCAGTGGAAATGGACTTTCACGCGACCATGTTCGTCACAGAAGATTTCTTCTCCCTCTGGGCCGACGACAGTCGCGATCATTGGGCCATCGACGATTGGTTTGGTCTCTGGCTCGGCCTGCCAATTGATATGAGCAGGGATGGCTTGCCATTGGTTGGCGTAGGTCGTCTTGCCTTGAGTGCTATCTTCCTCGAGTGCTTGAGCCTGTTCGCCTTGGTGATTGACTTGAACCAGCAGCCAAGCGCGATTAAAGGATGTGTTGAGGTGGTCACTCAAGGTGAATTTATACCCTGAGCGGAGCAAAAATTCGTTACTTTTGCCTTTGGCTAACTGGGCGTCACGGCGCAGATAACTCAAGCGAGTACGGGTGAAGGCAATGCCATTTGGGTCACCTTTATAGCGACCTGGAGCATCAAAGTGCACGTAAGTAGGCTGTTGGTAATCCATCTCAGTGCCGTGGGCCAATTGGCTAAAGGAATAAGCCGGATTTTTAAAGCTGTAGTCTTTGAGTTCCACCTCACTAACGTGGGCCTCGGATTGATAAGAGAAATCTTGGATATAGGGCACATCGCTGACACCACCCGCTAACCCGTTGTACGGAATAGGCTGAGCTAAGGAGGGCAG
>NZ_JBNJOH010000110.1:0-1685 GCF_050113735.1 Vibrio sp. TRT 2004
CGCGGCTCTAAGATTTATAAAACCGCCTTACCTAACTTTCTCAGACAATCTGCTAGAAATGTAAATTGGCAAGATGCAAAAAACTATTGTCAGTGGCTGGGGCAGTTAACGGCTCTGCCTGTCGATCTACCCACCGAAGCCCAGTGGGAATACGCTGCGCGCAGCCGTGGTCAAAAACTCTACTACGCAACCAACAATGGCTTTATTCAGTTTAGGGGAAGGGGGTTTTATAACCCAGAATTAGGTGGCTATGAAGAGTTTACCGATAAAACCGCTAACATCGCCACAGGCCTAAACCCGGTTGGTATGTTTGCACCCAATCCCCTCGGTATTTATGATATGACTGAAAATGCCACAGAATGGGTTAATGATTGGTACGCCAAAGATTATTATAAAGTGTCACCGAAACGTGATCCTCAAGGGCCCGCAACGGGTGAATACAAAGTCAAACGAGGTGGGGTTGGTATGGTCAATGTTGGTCGTACATACCGCGAGCTAGAGGTCAGTGATACCGCTATCCGCTCAGGTTTTCGTTGCTCAGTTCAGAGCTCTGACTTGCCCTATTAATATTGAAAATGACCGCCTTACGGCGGTCGCTGTGGTTAAATATAGTAACCGTTGTTTTTATTTAAGCGCGCGATTTGCTGTTCAACTGTCTCCCTCTTCTGCCTCCAACTCCAGCCGGATCGCGGCGCAAACGGGTGCATTTGAGCAAAGTTGCTCTCGTTGATTTCCTTCACTTGCGCCAGTTTTAATACCCAGTTGTTAAAGCTTGTCTGTTGTTCGCCATCTAAAATCGCATTGATGCGCGCCAAATTGTCAAACAGCGCTTTGTCTTCTGCTTGTTTGCCACCTGATGGCTTTTCACCGGTGGCATTCATACGTGTGAGCACCTCTTCAAAACGTCGCCACGTTTTAACCCCACCAAGCAATAATATATAGATCGCCTTCTCTTGCTCCTCTTCCCACGACAAATAAAACGTCGTCACTAAAGTATTGAGCATAATGCCAACGGTTTCCGGCAATAATTCTTCAAACGGCACCTCACCGGTCACATCATGCCCTTGAGGGTTAAAATGCATTGTGATCCGCCGAGCCAGACGATAAGCTTCTTTCTTCTTTTCGGATTCGGTGTTCCAAAAATCCATACGGGTTTTCCACCAAATATTGATTGACTGACTGCTGTTCATCACCGCCTGTTTAAGTGCTTCTTGTGGATTAGCAATCATATCGCTAGCAAAAGCGATATAGCTAGATTGCATAAGGTGCTCGTAGACACGACTATCTAGATTATCCAGTACGCGGTAATCGGTTGCTTTTAAGCCTTTAAACAATATAACGGCGAGCTTCCATAACTGCTCAAAATCAACGGTAGTGCCAAATCCACCACTGGCGCCAGGGCCAAACACCAGACGCCCAGAACAATTAAAGTAGAATTTCCCATCATCGAGCGCCAATTGGAAATCCCATCCCGCTCCGGCGCCAATAGCTACATTGCCGTTGGCACCCACTTTGGCGAGGGTGGCGAAATCAAACACCTTATCCAGTTTGGTATCTTGCGGTGCTTTCCATTCCAGCCCCCCTTCAACCTGACCTCCAACTTGAGCACCACCAAAAATATCGCCTTTCACGCCGACACCACCAGAAGCATTGGTACCCATACTAACGCTTGGAGAGAGCAGTAT
>NZ_JBNJOH010000111.1:0-1673 GCF_050113735.1 Vibrio sp. TRT 2004
CTGCTTTGTACATTGGGGGCAAATACCTGCTCTGTTTGGCGATAGAGCTTCATCAAGGCAGATTTTTCACTTAAGAAGTCGTTGCCGTTAACCTGCTTAAGCCAATATGTAGCGTGTTTATCTACAGTAGTGACTTTTTTTCCTGGGGCTGACGTCTGGTTGACCGCATACAGGTTGAGCGTTTGAGTACTGGTTTGATGTTGTGGAGCATTGGTGATATGCCCGGTTGCCGCAAACACCATCACGGCATACGAAGCCTCAATATCAAACATCACATCACCCAGATTGCTGGTTACCAATGGGAATTGATAGTTATAGCGGTAAGTGAGCAGGCTATAGGTCTCCTGCCAAAGCACAACCGTATTGCTTTCATGACTTAATTGAACCAAAGGGCTGGCGATAGACTGTATCAGCCCATCGGTGGCCACCGTTGCAGGCATATCACCCGATTCAATCAGCCCACTTCTTACACTGGCAATCGCTTCAATACTGGAATTGCTGTTGGTTGTTCCGTTAAGCTCTTTTAGCCATTTAGAACCTTCTAACACCAATGGCTTGGCAAAGCCTAGCGCGGCTAAGAAGTGCGCCCCTGCCCCTTTTTCCTGTTTCGGTTGCTCAGAGACCACAGCGAGCAAGGTTTTACTCCAACGTTGAGCCAGTGCGACGCCTTGATCGGTTGCCTCTAGATTATTGGTCATCGCGAACAAGACGCTTTCTTTTAGCGAGATTTGTTCTTTGTCACTGTCATCTAACCAAGCGAGCGCGATATCAAGCTGTTCATGATCTAACCAAGTCAACCAATCTTCAGACAAGATTTCAAGCTGCTGCTTGAGTTTGGGCATGGTATCTTGGTAGTCCTTTAGGTAACCTTCCATCTCATCAACGTGCAAGCACTCTTCTAACTCTTGCTTTCTTGAAGAGCCTGCTGCCGCTTGGCGTTGTTCCATTTCTTGATCACTGCGCTTACGGACAGAGAGTGCGGCAGCGTAATGACCCGTCGGTTGATACTCTGGGACTTTCGATGCGGCCTGTGTCATCTCGTTGTCGATGATGTGCTTGGTTAATTTTGCCATCTGGAGAGGATGTTGCGACGTGCTCAAACTCGACATGGTGAGATCGTAAGCAATAGAGAACTCACGGCACAGATCGGTCGCGATACCAATCGCATCAACCAGACAGACCGCGTAGCTATTTTTAGGCGTTTGTGCTTCGTATGGCACCCGTATCCCATTGATATCAGAGACAGGCTCTAAGGCAGGAAACGTCCATTTTAGAACACTCTCTACCACTTGCGTATCGGCTAACAAGTTCTCAATATCATAAAGCGGTCTGGTATCTGGCGCGTTGCCTGCCGCAGCTTGTGCAAAGTCGATACGCTGACCGAGTTTGACAATGGTATCCGGGTTGGCTTGTAAGTTTGATAATCTTAACTCTGATAGTGGCGTAATGCTAAGCCACATGGTGGCTTTGGTTTTCAGTTTTTGCTTTAGAATCGGTAAAGCGGATTTCACTTCTGGAGGCATCTCGCCAAACACACAACGAGCATCTTGGGCGATACCCTCTTGATAAAGCACTTCGATAAGGTACTGATCGTCCTCGTTATAAAAGTAGACGGTATGATCGATGAGCTCTCGAGCAATATAATGATGCTCTTGCATATTGGCTAAGTCGAC
>NZ_JBNJOH010000112.1:0-1471 GCF_050113735.1 Vibrio sp. TRT 2004
AGCTTACCGCTGCACAAGAGCAGGAAAATAAATAACGTTTGTTTCATGGTTTATCTCTTATGGTAGTCAGTAACAAAGCCGCTTCAATGAGCGGCTTTGTAGGGGGACTAAAAGAGCTCTAAAGACGTTTCATCTAAGAACATGTTTGGCGTAATGTCTTTAACAAACTCTTCCACTTGCTTATCTAATTCAGCTTGTTCTTCTTTAGTGATGAGTACTTCAAACACCGGCCTACCATTTTCATCAACGACAGGGCGCTGATCTTTTACGCGCATCCTTTCGGTAATTCTTAAATCATCCTCTTTCTCGCCGCCTAAAGCTCCCGATATCTTATTGTAGTAATAGGCTTTTTTAACATCAGGATGAATAAATGTATTTCCTGAACTATCTTTTTTCCCTTGAGAATAGGCATGGTAGAGACTGGTTGCAGCATCAGGGTAGCCCAGTTTGATTGCTTTGATGTTCCACTTTAGCGCTTCATCCAAAGTCTCAGGCTTCAAAAAAAAGTAGTACAAGGACAGCATCGCGGGGGCGTGGCCCTGGTTGGCTGCGAGTTTTAGGTATTTTATTTTTTCCTCTACATCCTTCCAATAAATACTGTAATCTAAGAATCTATAACCACCGTTTTGAGTACCATTGATTGCGATGTTTTGATATCGGCTTTGACGGTAAAATGGTACATACTCCCACCATTCTCTTGATGTTGAGTTATATGCGAACTCTGCTTTACCAACTCCATTTTGGGCGAGTTTTTTCCAACCTTGTTGCGCTTTGGGTAACCAGCTTTTATCGCAAGGCCAACCAAGGTAATCACACGGTAAATTCGCGTAAAGCCGAGCTTTTCCTAATACACCCATAGCCCAAGGGTCGCCCATATTGGCGGCTTTTAAAAAGGTCTGCCCCGCTTCAAACTGTTGGCGGTTTTTATACTGTGTAACACCTAGCCAGTAAGTCGCGTAAGCACTGCCTTGGTCTGATTGTTGTTGAAAAATCTGCTCGGCTTGTGGGTACTGTTTTTGGTTAAACAGTCGGATCCCTTGTTCAACAGGTGTCATCGCCCACAGCTTACCACTGCACAAGAGTAGGAAAATAAATAACGTTTGTTTCATGGTTTATCTCTCTGGTAACCAATTACTTAACTGATAGCCGAGCAACTTAAATTGTTCTAGTTGTTCACTATCTTTCTCTCGGAGCACTGCATATTCCGCTTTCATTCGCGCTCGGGCTGGGTACGTTTTTTCAAGGATAAGGTTATCTTGTGTCAACCAGAACATATTCTCGCAGAATTTGGCATAATCTTTACTTAGTGTTTCCATATAGTTAGTTTTAATTCTATCATTTGGGTTTTCATAAGGCTGTGAAAAGGCCTTGGTAAAAAAATCTCTTAAGCTGATGACATTTTTGGCGTAGCGTTGCCATTGCTCAGCTTTATTAAGCTCAGTGGGGTGTGGTAAGCCCATACGTTGCAGGG
>NZ_JBNJOH010000113.1:0-1465 GCF_050113735.1 Vibrio sp. TRT 2004
CGCTGGCTATTGAGTTTTGTTAGAACAGAATGAGCGTGTGTGACCCAGTAGTCATAGCCGTTGTAAGCCTCTTCCAGTGAAGGAATTTTGCTGTTGGTTTTTAGATCTTTACTATTAAGAGAGTCATCCAATCCAATCGATTTTCTCTCTTTATGAAGGGTTGTCAAAGCGTCGTAAATTTGCAGGTCGACATTAGAGCTATAGAATCGATGCTGCTTTGAAAACTTATATGTATGGCCTTTATCGTTAATGGTCGTTTTGGCTGCATGATCGATGGCTTGTTGCTCAAACTTATTGATCGCTTCATCCAGGTCTTCGATCAGTTCTTGCTGTAACTTACGTAATTGTTTGACCCTGAGTGATTGGGCGCCTTCAATCGCATCTTTCTTGAGCATCACTTCGCCTAAGGAACTCCCCTCTATCCTTACAACGGCACCTTCAACTCGGCTTTCGATGTTCTCAATCTTTATTGAATACGCTTTCTCAATTCGATCAATATCGGCCGTTACGTTGATGAGATTAATCTCTCTATCATCATCTGGGAAAGTTAGCTCATTATGGTTGTAGGCTTTGTGCAATGCGGCTCTCTCTAGCAGTGCCTTACGATAGGCCGCGGCTTTTTGGGCGCTAATCTGGTTTAGGAACACTTCATGGGTAATGCTATTGAATTGATCCATTACACCTAGTTTGGTCAACTGTGCGAGCACCGTTTGTTTATCGCCATTTAATGCTTGTTGGCAACGCTCATTATCTTCGGTGACGTATTTTTTTGCCTCTTCTGTTAAGAGTATTAGCATTTGTTTTGTTGTGTGTGGGTGCTCAGGGACATAAAGAGCATCGACATATTTTGGGGTGGAGCATTGAGTGAGTATTAACTGGTTGTTTGAAAAGGTCTGTTTTTCTGCACGTTCACCTGAAGTGTTATCGATTTCTTCGGGCAGAATTAGCTTGTTACCATCGAAAATTAGGTCGATATCTTTAATCTGATGAGCGTTAAGTTGGTGCAATGTTGCCACTTCGGTATTGTAGTATTTGGCAAGCTGAGAGAGGGTTTCTCCTCGTCGTATCACGTGTGTTTTCATGCGAGTAATTCCTTGACGAGTTTGGTCGTAATAAGAGTATTTGAGGCGTGGCTGTTTTGACTCTCCACGCTGTCTAATGAATAGCGGTTCGACACTAAAGGGGATAAATGTGCAGAGTGAGCGAGTCCTAAAATGCCATCAATCTCATTTTGTTCTCCATACTGAGCAATCTTGGCAAAGGTGGAGGGGGAGTAGAATCTCAGCAGGTATAACCGCCCGTTTTCACTCGTCACCGTGATGTTTTTTTGCAGAGACGCCATCGCTTGATCTGCGGTAACTTGTTGTGAAAAAGTGAAAACGACTCCGCTAGTCGCCCACTCAGAGTCTGTTTCCCATCTTTGCCAAATCGCGCTTTTAGGCGCTACTCGGATACAAATAGGACT
>NZ_JBNJOH010000114.1:0-1447 GCF_050113735.1 Vibrio sp. TRT 2004
GTTCAAACGCAGACTCTTCAAGCTGGAGGTATGATTATCGTGTCAGGTATAGCGGCCGCAGCAAGTGGTTCCAATAGTCGAGATGCGATGATGCGTTCTGCTGTTAGTGTGATTACGGTTTATTTGTTTAATGAGTTAGGTAAAACTCAGGGAGATCATAACTTTACATGGGCAGTGAATAAAGAGAGGAAGAGATTAAGATCTTTGGGATGGAAAGGATATTCAAACGAAATGAAAATGTTTGGGTATGATGGGCAGAGTAGAACTGAGGCGAACTTGAGTCAGTTGGATTTAGACAAAAAGCTAGAAAGGCTTGCTATAGAAGGGATGGTGAACAAGATTTCACAAACAGATCCGACACAATATGGTCTAGAAGGGGCTGTAGGTGCTTGGGGAGCAATTAGTGGCCGTGTAGGTATCTTCTCTACCTTTTTGAGTTTCATTGGTATTCGAGATTGGGCTGAACCGATGATATATGAGCCAACATTGACATTTGACTACGACTGCCAAGGTATTACCTGTGAAGTTATGGGATATGAGTAATGAAAAGGTTTTTACTATTAAAAAAGACTCACATTTTATCGCTGTTTTTTATTTCTTTTTGGGTTAGCGCACAAAACTATGATTCGATGGGGTGTAGATGGGATATCCCTGATGATATCGAGAAGTTAGATAGAAATATATATTCTTCACTTACGAAGAATATACTTATCGAATTTGAAAATATGACTAATTCAAAGTTAGAAAGTAACTATGATAACGCAAAAATTGTCGAGGAGCTTGTAAACTCATCGTTTCATTACCAGAGGCTTACAGGTTTAGATGAGTTTTCAGAAATTAGTATATTTTATTTAGCAAGGCACAACTATGAAGGTGAAATGCTATCTATTTCTTCCCATGGCAGTAGTGTTGAAATGAAAGAACTGAATGAAAATCGCGTAGTGATAGAGCTTGCAGTTGATGGTTCTATCGTGCAAGCAAGCTGTAATGGCTCACCAAGTGAATAGCATATAGAAAATTTAAGTGGAGCGTGTCATCGATATTACACAACAAGAGGAGTTAGGACGTTGGCATGCTTTACCGTTTTTCATTTTTACAGAGCCTTCATCGCTTAAATTATACTACTTAACTTTATTGTTAGGTAATTAATAATAGCTATACCAACATTGGTTTCAGTATATAAAACGATAAGGATATTAATACGGTGTGAGATAACATCGGTTCACTGCATCGGGATAATATGAATATATAAATCAATTTAAATACTTAAGGGAGATTTACATGAATCTATATTTAACACCATTTTTAGTTCTATTAGCTGGTTGTGGCGGCGGAGATAGTGGTAGTTCTTCCACTTCAAACACAGGCTTAAATGTCACTCGTTACAGCAGTGATTATGCTGCGTCTGATTTACAGGCCCTTTTCACATTATCAGCTACAAGCTCAT
>NZ_JBNJOH010000115.1:0-1440 GCF_050113735.1 Vibrio sp. TRT 2004
TTCCAGAGCCCTTCTTTTGCCCCCTTTTCGAGCAGACACAATTTGCCAACATTGAACGTGGCCCCGTGTTAGTTGCTCTAGATGGGCGAGAGCTGTTTCCTATTGTAATAGAGAAAATGCAAAGCACGCCTTGCGCAAGCCTTCTATATGTTAAAAAAGGCACACCTCAAACGTCACTGGTCAAACTCCTCAGAGAGCGTCTAGTCGTTTCGACCGGGCAATCGGACGCTTTGCTCCGTTACTATGAGCCACGAACCTTATTACCATTACTCGGGAGCATGACGGACGATGAACGCAGTTTGTTTTTCCAATCCATAGAGCAAATTCACTGGTACCACGGTCAATGGTATTGGGGGGCTATCGAACAGCCTCTCCACCCACCTAAGCAATATCAGTGGACGATAACTCCAGAACACCTCTCTACGATGCAGTCGATTCTTGAAGCGAGTCGGGGAGCACTATGACAATGACTACCTATACTATTCAACCGGGGGATACCTTACTCCAAATTGCTATTGATCAAGGCGTCGAATATGTCGACCTCTTGACGCTGAATCCGCAATGTCAGACTGACCCAAATTACATTCGGGCGGGAGATACCTTAACACTACCTAAAGAAGTGATCATTGAGGTGCCTGAACCCGATTATTCGCCTGAGCCACCCAGTACAGCGCTAGAGCCAAAATGTACTGGAGAAATTCTTAGTGCGCCTGTATGTCAGGGCATCGATGTCCATGATGTGCTGTTTTTTACTGGGGATTCACCAACAGACTATTACTGTTTGGCGCAAGAGGACCAAGCAAAGCTCAAACAAGAAATTCAGATCACCGACGAGCTGATTCAAGCCTATAAAACGCTGCTAGAAAACGCACCCAGTGGCGACAACATTGACCCCGCTGAGATGCAGCAGCATGCGCTAAAGAAAAAGGTGTGGCTTGAGCGGTGCGTCTATGCAGGGGCCATCAAGGTAGACGCGCCAAAAAACACCGCAGCAGGCACCGCGACTCAGTCTGCGGAACAACCCAAAACTCAGAACTACATCGCAAGCAAAATCGCTGAACTTGAGAAACGCCGCGCGTTAGTGAACACTTATGTCCCGTACTTCTCTGAGCCATCCACCATCACGGTGCGCGATAACGTTCTCGCCGCTCTCGAGAAAGAGCTCGCCTACTGGCAGGATTTAGCGAATAGACCTGTTGTACCAGAGTCTTCCAACAAACAAAGTGTTGATCTTAACAAGATGAACCACAAAACGTTTGAACGCACACCCGCGAAAAGGCATGTGCTAGAAGCCTGGCTCGTGAGCGAAAATCGACTTGTGTACCTGCGAGCGGATTTTGTCGAGCGTGCCAAAAACAACTGGAAACAAAATACCGTTAATGCCGAAGTCACTCGAGCCTTAGAAGCGAGGGACTGGCAAGGGCTAAAGCAAGCCTTTAT
>NZ_JBNJOH010000116.1:0-1369 GCF_050113735.1 Vibrio sp. TRT 2004
CTGCTGAGAGCCTCACCTGTGATACTCCATTGCCCTAGCGTAGAAGTGGTGTTGGTACTGATAATCCCAAGGTTAGAACTGGTTGTACTCGCTGGCAACGCTAGAAATGCCAGTTTGCCATAGTCTGTTGCCTTCGATTCGGTAGACACTATTTTCAGATTTACAACGGGAATGTCTTTTTCAATCCACTCAGGACGATTGATCGATGCGATTGAGGTATCGACTAAGCATCGCTCGGTGTAGTTATAGAAAGTGTTTAAAGGTTGATTAAATCGCTTTGGGCTCTCCGGTGGTATCGCGTAAACAGGCTCTTTTTCAATGCTTAGCGGTTGCTGTTTTTCTACATTCAGAGAATCCCCTACCGATAGAGACATCGGGTCGGCATCGTACTGTGGATTAAGTTCCAACAACGCTTTTGGCGCTAGACCATACTGCTTGGCAATCTTCATCCACGTTTCTCGCATACCCGTTTCGAGATCAGTTTGAACAATATGCTTAACAGGCTGAGGTTGGGGTTCGGCGGGTTTCTCTGATTCAGTTCGTTTAATGATGGGTTGTTGTGTTGCCTCAAGTAACTGAGGCACATCTAATTTCACCCCATGCTCGTTCAACCACTCCTCGCTCAAATTATCCAATTCATCACGGGTAATTTGTCTCTCTAAATAAACAAGATGTTGCCCCTCGACCACTTTGCCACCGAGTTTCCACAACACCAATATCGCGTTTTGGTTCTGGTTATAGCCTCTTTCGGGATCAAGGCGGTGATGCATTGAGTGAGTGGCATAAAAGCTCCAGTTTTTATCACCGAGAATACGGTACTCTTGGATCAGTTTTCCGTTATGAAAGTGGTAGTAGAAACCGTGAGTGGGAAAGCCTAGCCGCTCGCCGAGCTGCACAGCGGGAAAAACGGGAATAAATCCCTCTTGCGCTACGCCACTGCCTATCGGTCGGACTTTTACTGGCTGACGAGGCGAGAGACCTAACGACTTTGATGCCACTTCTCCGACCAATTTTTTAGGCTCATCAAACGCTGTGAATAGGGTGTAGCGTGTCCCTTCTTTTATTTTGGTTTCACGCCAGCGCCCTAGTAACACTTCGTTTGTCGTTTGGGCTAAAACAAACGAACAACCAACATTGCGCTGAAAGGCATCATCGGAGCACGCGATATCAAAGTTGTACTCGTATTTTTCCTTTGGCGGCGCATCGGGATTATGAGTACGAACCGGCTCAGGGACGTATGGGGGCATGGGAAGTGGCGGATGTAGGCTTGTACTTTGAGTGGCGCTTGATGCACTCCCGCTCATCTGTGTGCGAGTTAATAGTGCCTTTTGTGCCAATGGGTCGAGGTTGTCGCGAACATGGGGATTTA
>NZ_JBNJOH010000117.1:0-1366 GCF_050113735.1 Vibrio sp. TRT 2004
TTACGCAGCCTTCTCTGGGCCTATCTAGAGGGAGAAAAGGTGTTGTTCCGCTTTTATGATCCTGTCGTCATTATGCCCATGCTCGCCGTGATGAGTGACGGTGACCGTTATCAGTTTTTAGGGAACATAAGTCATTGGCTACATTGGCAAGGTGAAAAATATACCTGCTATGAAAATCACTCGTCCCTGCCTTTTACTTTGCAAACAAACCCTTGGTGGAGAGTGAAAAGTGAGCACCTGACAGCAAAAGAAGACCACACCACACTCGCCACCAATATTGAGCGAGCGTTATGGCGTGTGCTACCAACAGCAATCAACAGGTTAGCTAACCCCAAACAGTTTATAGAAAAAGCCTTGCAACAGTTTCCGCCAATGTATGCCACCTCTGTCGATAAACAAATTTACGTACTGGCTCACTTAATTAAGGCTGAGATTGTCAACATCAATGATGTGGTTGACGTTTTGCACTTCTCACTGACTGAGCGAGAGCAACTGGCGTACGTTATAGGAGCATTAAAATGACTTTTGGAGCCTTAGGTGTCAGTGAGCACTGCATTCCTTGCGAAAGCTACACCCATTGGATAGAAATCCATATTCGCGATGAACATAACCAACCATTCCCCAACATCAAAGGAAATTTGATCGACGCAAGTGGAGCGGTGTACCCAGTGACCCTTGGAGAGGAACCGATACGCTTGGTAAGCTTGGCTCCTGGACGTGTTACTCTCCAATTCGATAATCCAACCTGGTTGTATCACACCCAGCGTCGACTGCCCTTTGACGGTGAGACTTCTCCTGTCCAGCAATGGCTTAAACAGAACCCAGCCGCAAGCAGTGGTGCTTCTTGGACGCATCATACGCTAACCTTGGGTGACTTTGTGCAGCTAGAGCAAGGGCAAAACATCCCCAAACGCCACCAAAAAGAGGCGCTAGGCGTGGTCAAACTGGTTACGGATACCAGTCACTTCGTGACCATCCAAGGCTGTCGCTATATTACTCTAAGGTTAGGGATGTTTTTTGATGGGACAGCCAACAACAGCTACAGTGCCAAATGGGGCAAAGCTCGATTAGAGGCTCGCTACTACCTATGGCAAGCCGCTTATCAGGTATCAGAAGAGATTGCTAACACTCAAGATATTCATCCAACGCAATTCATTGAAAAATGTTTCGATTGGGCCGACATAACAGGCAGCGCGGCCAATGAACTGACCAATATCCAGAAGCTCTTTGACCTCTACCAGAGTGACACCTTCAATGAGGATAAAACTGTCTACCGTTTTGCTCAATACATTACTGGGATAGGCACAGGCAATAGCACCGATATTGCCAAAGCAGATGAAGATAACAAGGGATTGGCGTTTGGTTT
>NZ_JBNJOH010000118.1:0-1349 GCF_050113735.1 Vibrio sp. TRT 2004
GCAATATCCACTAGATATGACAAGTTGAAAAGGAACTATGCCAGCATGGTATCGCTGGCATTTATGTTAATGTGGCTACCAATGTATTGCTGAGCATAAAACGTACAGCAAAGATCAACACGCCCTAGTAACTGAGAAGTGGGGCATATACCTATCGACAAAATTGCCCTTTGCAGTATTCTACTGAGGAAAATATGAACAAAGATACATTCGAGCAAGCGCTGATGTACCGTTTGCTTGTGGAGCAGAACTATTCATTATTATTAGATGCTGATCAACATTCTTCTCAGCTTCCAGAACAGCAAACTTGGGCTGACAAGTTGGAGCGCAGTGATTCGGAATCATATGAACAAGATATTATCGATTATTTAGAGGCTTGTGAGGCTCATCAAGAAACACTACCGGTTATAGGAGGTGAGCTTGTCAATACGATATTGCGACAAGAGGACGAGGTTGTTTGGAAGCCAAGTAAATCGGTGATTCCATCTTTACAGCCCCTCAAGAATTACGCTAATCGAGTGCTAGTAAAGATAAACCCTATGGGGACTAAAGTACTTTTGTTGACAGATGCCAACTGTTCTCGTGTTGGTAAGAAAGAGCTTACCCAGATTTGCAATGAAGCGCGCAGTGAGGTTCTAGACTTTTTCGGTATAGAAAAAAACAACCTACATACGGTGATGATTACGGTAGTAATGGTTCGTGAACTGGATTGTGCTGCACGTCAGTTTGCTAAACAAAACACTAAGCGTGTCGCTCTAGATAAGAATTTCTTTCATTACCTTTGCGTTGATCTCCAGAATAAGCGAATTTGGACGCCAACGTCTATTCGAAGCTGGACCGAAGTTAATACAATTAAAAAGGTTTTTTCATCCAAAGATAGTAGTATTGAATCCCTATACGCTAACTTTAACGCAGTAACCTTTAGTTGGTGGCGAGTAGTCCTATCTGGTTTAGTTGCGTTCACTCTTACGCTGCTATTGAGTATCGTCGCGCTTTATTTTGAGTCCGGCTTGTTATACACCTTGGGTCAAGCATTGACTCCTATGGTGGTTTTTACCCTATTTTTCGCCACAATGAAAAATAACAGCCGAGTCTATAAGCAAGTCTGCTATGGTGTTTCAATCTATGTATTACTTGTAGTATCGCTATATTTAACTGTGACTTTTCCATCTGACTTTGGTGACTGGCTTAATCTAGTGCAATTAATATTTATATCAGCGGGGCCTAGCCTGTTGGTTGGTCGTACGATTGAGATAATGAAATAAAAACGTATATACCCGTGATCATTGAAGATGCTTGATTTTCAATAGAATCAGGATCATGCTACTAACCATGAAAATTACACTGAC
>NZ_JBNJOH010000119.1:0-1344 GCF_050113735.1 Vibrio sp. TRT 2004
AATAATCATCGTATAAGGAGGTGATCCAGCCCCAGGTTCCCCTAGGGCTACCTTGTTACGACTTCACCCCAGTCATGAACCACAAAGTGGTGAGCGTCCTCCCGAAGGTTAAACTACCCACTTCTTTTGCAGCCCACTCCCATGGTGTGACGGGCGGTGTGTACAAGGCCCGGGAACGTATTCACCGTGGCATTCTGATCCACGATTACTAGCGATTCCGACTTCATGGAGTCGAGTTGCAGACTCCAATCCGGACTACGACGCACTTTTTGGGATTCGCTCACTTTCGCAAGTTGGCCGCCCTCTGTATGCGCCATTGTAGCACGTGTGTAGCCCTACTCGTAAGGGCCATGATGACTTGACGTCGTCCCCACCTTCCTCCGGTTTATCACCGGCAGTCTCCCTGGAGTTCCCACCCGAAGTGCTGGCAAACAAGGATAAGGGTTGCGCTCGTTGCGGGACTTAACCCAACATTTCACAACACGAGCTGACGACAGCCATGCAGCACCTGTCTTACAGTTCCCGAAGGCACGCCTGCGTCTCCGCTGGCTTCTGTAGATGTCAAGAGTAGGTAAGGTTCTTCGCGTTGCATCGAATTAAACCACATGCTCCACCGCTTGTGCGGGCCCCCGTCAATTCATTTGAGTTTTAATCTTGCGACCGTACTCCCCAGGCGGTCTACTTAACGCGTTAGCTCCGAAAGCCACGGCTCAAGGCCACAACCTCCAAGTAGACATCGTTTACGGCGTGGACTACCAGGGTATCTAATCCTGTTTGCTCCCCACGCTTTCGCATCTGAGTGTCAGTATCTGTCCAGGGGGCCGCCTTCGCCACCGGTATTCCTTCAGATCTCTACGCATTTCACCGCTACACCTGAAATTCTACCCCCCTCTACAGTACTCTAGTTTGCCAGTTTCAAATGCAATTCCGAGGTTGAGCCCCGGGCTTTCACATCTGACTTAACAAACCACCTGCATGCGCTTTACGCCCAGTAATTCCGATTAACGCTCGCACCCTCCGTATTACCGCGGCTGCTGGCACGGAGTTAGCCGGTGCTTCTTCTGCAGCTAACGTCAAATGAATATGCTATTAACATACCCACCTTCCTCACTGCTGAAAGTACTTTACAACCCGAAGGCCTTCTTCATACACGCGGCATGGCTGCATCAGGCTTGCGCCCATTGTGCAATATTCCCCACTGCTGCCTCCCGTAGGAGTCTGGACCGTGTCTCAGTTCCAGTGTGGCTGATCATCCTCTCAGACCAGCTAGGGATCGTCGCCTTGGTGAGCCATTACCTCACCAACTAGCTAATCCCACCTGGGCATATCCTGACGCGAGAGGCC
>NZ_JBNJOH010000120.1:0-1321 GCF_050113735.1 Vibrio sp. TRT 2004
TAATTATATGGTCCGCCTCACTCTCAAGCCCTACGCTTAGAGTAGGCTATCAGAACGAGGTGAACCATATGTCTACTATCCACATTTTAGGTATCGATTTAGGTAAGCACTGCTTTCATGCGGTTGGCAATAATCACTCTGGCAAAGAAGTTATTCGCCGTAAGTTTAATCGAAGCCAACTACTCCGTTTCTTATCTGTACTTGAACCTACCATCATCGCTTTTGAAGCCTGTGGTGGTGCTCACTGGCTTGCGAGAAAATGTGAAGCCTATGGGCATCGAGTTCGACTTATCCCGCCTCAATATGTAAAACCTTACGTCAAAGGTAACAAGAACGACTTTATTGATGCGGCTGCGATAGCAGAAGCAGCGAGTCGACCAAGCATGAGATTTGTTTCTGCCAAGTCAGAGGAAGCTCAAGTAATCGCGGCTATCCATCGAGTAAGAGATGGTTATATCAAAGAACGAACGGCTTGTATGAGCCGAATTGGGGCAATACTACTTGAGTTTGGACTGAGTTTTCCTAAAGGCCATGCCAAGATGAAAGCACTATTTCAGTGGCTGGCCGAGCAAGATATAAAGTTACCGCAGAGTCTGGTCGCAGAGTTGCTCTCGATTCATGAGCACTATAAATACCTAAATGAGCAAGTATCTACTCAAGATAGAAAACTGAAAGCGATTACTGAAAATAATGAAAATGCTGAACTTTTGAAGAGTATTCCTGGTGTTGGTGATTTAACAGCAACGTTGTGTGTGGCCAATATCAGTTCTCCTTCAAACTTTGGTGGAGGTCGCGAGATGGCTGCATGGCTAGGACTCGTTCCAAGGCAGTATTCAACGGGTGGTAAATCAAAGTTATTAGGCATGAGTAAACGAGGGAATAAACACCTTCGCGCTCTATTTATACATGGAGCGAGGTCCGTGCTATCTAGGATAGAAACAACAGGAAAAGTGTTCGGAGATTGGTTAGTCAATTTACGAGCAACAAAGCCGTTTAATGTAGTGGTAGTCGCACTTGCCAATAAGCTAGCAAGAATAGCTTGGGCGGTGTTGTACCACCGCCAAGCTTTTAAGGCTGTATAGCCATAACCAAGTTTGCAACGCCAATGAACGTGATGACAAAAACGGTCGATCGGCCAGATTAGTAACCTGATATAAAAAATAGCACCTAGTTGCTTTGGGGCTTTTAAGGATAATCTGGCGCGGATATCATCGTGGAGCGGGGAAGTTAATGTTCCCAACGAGGACTCCGAATACATTAGCGCAAACCAACTCCGTTATTACTAAATTGTAGTTGCAATAACGGGGCGGACCATACATTT
>NZ_JBNJOH010000121.1:0-1314 GCF_050113735.1 Vibrio sp. TRT 2004
CCTCACCAAACTCTGGCAAGTCTAGGTCATCCAACTCGAACGCTTCATCTTCTGCTTGAGGCTCTGTGAGCTGTTGTGCAGGTTCAAGTTCTGCATCCGCTAATGCGTCTTCTTCACTGTATTCCGGCAGCTCAAGCTCATCGAACGCCATGGCTGGCTCTTCCAGCGACGGCTCTTCAACAGACTCAGCAACAAGCGCTTCAGGTTCGAGCGCTGGGGCTTCTGCCACATCAGCCAATGCCTCTTCCTCACCAAACTCTGGCAAGTCTAGGTCATCCAACTCGAACGCTTCATCTTCTGCTTGAGGCTCTGTGAGCTGTTGTACAGGTTCAAGCTCTGCATCCGCTAATGCGTCTTCTTCGCTGTATTCCGGCAGCTCAAGCTCATCGAACGCCATGGCTGGCTCTTCCAGCGACGGCTCTTCAACAGAGTCAGCAACAAGCGCTTCAGGTTCGAGAGTTGGGGCTTCTGCCACATCAGCCAATGCCTCTTCCTCACCAAACTCTGGCAAGTCTAGGTCATCGAATTCAAACGCTTCATCTTCTGCTTGCGGCTCTGTGAGCTGTTGTGCAGGTTCTGCATCGGCTAGTGCATTTTGTTCTGTTTTCAGCTCATCATGCTGCGCAATATCGGCTAGATCTAACTCTTCCTGCTCGATATTTTCATCCGCAGAAAGTGAAGCCAGCACATCTTCCGGCTGGATGGTTTCTGGTTGCCCATCATCAATTAACCAATCATCATCTTGTGGAATGCCAAATTCATTCTCGATAGCTTCTGGCATTGGTGCGCTGGACTCTTTTGGAGTCTCTGAAGTCTCTGAAGTCTCTGAAGTCTCTGAAGTCTCTGAAGTCTCTGAAGTCTCTGAAGTCTCTTTTAGTGTTTCGTTAAGCTCCTGCTGCGCAAGTACATCTTCTTGCTCAATTTGCGGCTGTTCTGATCCCGCTTCAGACTCAAACTCATCGAGTTCAACCCTAGGTTGTTGCTCAACGCTGACGGTCTCTTGTTCTGGCGTGTGACCTTCAACTTCGTCAATCGCAGACGTCAGCCAATCATCTTCTTCATCAGAGTCTTGTTCATCAAAGTCTTGTTCATCAGACGCCACTTCCGCCGCGTCAGTAACCGCAGATTCACCAATAGGATCCAGTTCGGATTCCAGCGCTTCATCTTCAAGTTCGTCGATATCAAATTGTGGGTTTTCGACTTCCTCAATGGCTGACGTTAACCAATCATCTTCATCCTCTGGCTCTGGCTCTGGCTCTGGCTCTGGCTCTGGCTCTGGCTCTGGCTCTGGCTCTGGCTCTGGCTCTGGCTCTG
>NZ_JBNJOH010000122.1:0-1305 GCF_050113735.1 Vibrio sp. TRT 2004
GTGCTGGGGTTAGTAATGGTCACCTTTAAGTCATTTATCGGTTCATCGTTTTCGCTACGAAACTCAACCTCTAACCAATTGACTGCGGGGTTACACAATACGCAGTGATTGTACATTTCAATCGCCATTACGCTTCTCCTTGCAATTGGTGATACAGGGTTTTTAATCCAAACAGCAATTCATCATCTCGCAGTCCAACAATGGTTTTTTGAATCGACACCTGATTCAGGAAGGCTTGCTTATGGGTAGTGATAATACTGGCCGTTAGTGCTTTCTCTTGTAGGGTCTGCTTTTGACTATCTGGTGCTAATTCCATTGCCGTAAAATGTGCTTGGAAGGCGCTATCAAAGTGCGGCATGTTGTGGTCAATTCTTGTTTCCATCAGTTGAGACTGATTCTGCCAGAGCCAGCTTTCTACGTTACGACTCAGCAATGGTACATTAGCTGTGTTATCAATGTGGTGCTCTTTAATTATCCACCAAGGCGTATTTTGATCTTGAGCCAAAGTTTGCTGGGTGGGGACGTCTGCTTGCCAGCTTTGCCACTGTTGATTGTAGTGGATTAATACGCTGTGATTCCTGAGTAACTGACTGACTTCTTCAGGGAGTAAACGCGGCAGCATTGCGCCAATATAACTGGGGTTATAGAAAGAAAAAAAGACGCGTTCACCAAGTAACATTGCTTGAAACAGGCTCGCAAAATGGGCGCGAAGCTCTTTTTGAACAGAGTCGGTACTGACAATAATACCGCTTTGTGCATGGTCATCTTGCTGCCACCATTCTATAAACTGTGCGTTAACAGGCAGTAACCAAGGGCCATCTTGTGGATTGGTCAGAGTATCTAAACTCATTAGTGGCCCACCATCTTCACCACCGCACTGGTAGAAAGCGACCTGAGGTTGGTGGGGGGAGCGTGGGTCGACAATGGCGTAGAGGCCTTTGTTTAGCTCGCGTTGTTCATATAGCCATTGGGTAATATTCAACTGTTTCATTTTATCTTTCCTTGCTCACAGGGTTTGAGCAATGAGGTATTAGCGTCCACAGTCGCTTGTGCTGGCAACGTTATCGGTTGTGGGGGCATTTGAGTTTCTAAACCATTTGGCAGCTTGCTTATCTCTCCTCCATAACCACTGCCACTGCCTGGGCTTCCACCCGAGTTTAAATTCACGCTAGGGCCAACCAAGCTAACACCAGACGCGTCTAGTTTTATAAAGCTGCCACCGGCTTTCAAAGTCATTTCAGAGCCTGCTTCGATAACGACCTTCATACCGGCTTTGATGTGGAGTTCATTGCCAATTTCAAATGC
>NZ_JBNJOH010000123.1:0-1300 GCF_050113735.1 Vibrio sp. TRT 2004
CTTTTAAGAGCATCGGTATGCGCACCACCTATGCCAGAAAAGCTTCTCAAGCTAGCTGAGAGTCGGTGGTAATCAGGTTTATTAATGGAGGTGCGGGGTTATTATCTGGAGGAGTTTCGGCTGATTTTTCTCAAGAAGGGGCGGGAATTGGTAAAGGCTTTGTTGGTCCTGGAAGTGGCATTGCTGCTGGTGTTCAATTTTGTGATGTTAAGGTATATGGATGCGATTAGGTCAGAAATATCAGTTGTTAGCATTCCTTTTCTGGCTGCTTATTATGGGGGTGTTTTGGCTAGGGAAAACAAATGTCATATCCAAGGAATCAAGCACTGTATTATTTTTTATAATATGGCTTTTGGGAGGGGGATGTGTTGTTGGTGGACTTCGAGAAGTCATTGCATCACTTCGGCGTAGAAATAAGTGATGTTAGTTAGCCGGAGAAGAATGAGATATGTTTCGTTCGTTTAAAGAGCCTTGGTTCATTGTATATGCATTTATCCTAATATTTGCAATTATCGCTCAAGAAGCAGTATCCCCCTTGCTAGTATGCTTGGGGGGCATTGTTGTGATTTTAGTTCACTTGGAAGTATGGCCTCGATCTAAGTTCTGGGTACATTCATCAAGATATTTCAAACGATATAATGTGGTTGGTTGTGGGTCTGTCTTACTATGTTCTTCAATAGCGATGAACCTTGACTTAGTAGCTTCGGTAGAGCTTTTTCCTCTTGGTTTGATACCTATATTTTTTGTGATGGAAAACTCTATCTTTGATAAATAATTTGGGCTAGGAAGGATAATACTATGAAGTTTTATTATGTATTAATACCATTGCTGCTTACAGGCTGTGGAGGTGGTGGCTCTACCACCTCAAATCCAGACTCAAATGTCACTCGTTACAGCAGTGATTATGCTGCGTCTGATTTACAGGCCCTTTTCACATTATCAGCTACAAGCTCATCCGATGCTGAGGTTACAGGATATATTCTTGATGACAGTGATCTTTTTGTAACGTTGTCTGGCAGTGATGAATTAATGACTTCTGCTTTAGCAACTGAGTATAGAGTTAGCTTTGTACGAGATGGCGTTGATATAACTCAATTAACAGCTACTGAGTTCCCTATTCCTTTTGATCCCGTTGTTAGTTTTTCAAATGAAATTATTGATGTATCTTTCTCCCCTGAAACCGCTCATACATATTCTTATCCAACGGTTATGTTAGCTTGTTTAAATAGTACCGAGATCAATATCAGAACGGCGTCATCAGATATAAACTCGGGTGAATATCTGCTCAATTCAGGTTCTT
>NZ_JBNJOH010000124.1:0-1287 GCF_050113735.1 Vibrio sp. TRT 2004
ACATCCATGCTGGAAGCGGTGTTGAGTGCTGGATTGAGCTCGGTGAGTAAAAATTAGACACTCATGCGCTCGCCCTGCCATTGAGTAAGTTTTTAAGCACATCATCATCATAAGCTTTAAGTTGGTTCTCTTGGATCAATTTGCTGACAATGGCGTTTACCTTACCAGTAATGTATTCAAGGCTAATTTTTTCAAGTTCATTCCAACCAATGATAGGCATCACTTCTTGGATAGGGATAAGGTTTTTATTATTATCAATAATATAATCAAGATAATGTTCAAATATACTTTCTAAGGCAGACCAACCATTTGTTAAATCAGTTTTTGTTGTGATGTAGGCATCAATCATAATTAATTGCTGCTTATAACAGGCACTGAGTAATTGTTTTTTATTTTTAAAGTGATGATAAAAGGCACCTTTGGTCACCAACGCTTTTCCCGAGATCTCATCTATTGAAACAGCTTGATAGCCTTTTTCAACAAACAATATTCGTGCTGAGTTAACCAGTGATTGATAGGTACTCTTAAAATTTTCTTGTTGATGATTTTTATTTTCCATGATAGATTTAAAATAACATACCGTCAGTATGTTTATGGTATCATGATGATGTGGTCGTGACAATCTTAAGAACATTTAGGTTATTTTATGTATATTGAACAGCATTCTCGCTATCAAAATAAAGCTAATAACATCCAATTAAGATATGATGATAAGCAGTTTCATACAACGGTTATCAAAGATGTTCTATTATGGATTGAACATAATTTAGATCAGTCTTTACTGCTTGATGATGTGGCGAATAAAGCGGGTTATACCAAGTGGTATTTTCAGCGGCTGTTCAAAAAAGTAACAGGGGTCACACTGGCTAGCTATATTCGTGCTCGTCGTTTGACGAAAGCGGCTGTTGAGTTGAGGTTGACGAAAAAAACTATCCTTGAGATCGCATTAAAATATCAATTTGATTCCCAACAATCTTTTACACGTCGATTTAAGTACATTTTTAAGGTTACACCAAGTTATTATCGGCGTAATAAATTATGGGAATTGGAGGCAATGCACTGAGAGATCCCCTCATAATTTCCCCAAAGCGTAACCATGTGTGAATAAATTTTGAGCTAGTAGGGTTGCAGCCACGAGTAAGTCTTCCCTTGTTATTGTGTAGCCAGAATGCCGCAAAACTTCCATGCCTAAGCGAACTGTTGAGAGTACGGGCTTTGTTGCTTAATTCAGAGAAAAGGCATACCAGCCCATAATGCTTCATTTTTAAACAACATACTGAGTTTCAG
>NZ_JBNJOH010000125.1:0-1285 GCF_050113735.1 Vibrio sp. TRT 2004
GCTTATAAAGGCTCTAAGTTTCTATAACTTTGAGCCTTTTATTTTGCAATTAACTACAGCCCTAACACTCGCCAATCGTTATGCCCCCAATACTGAACAACTTGGAAAACTCAGTGACATTCTTTGCCCTGATTTCATCAACCAATGCTTAGAAGCTTCTGGTGTGGCGACTATTCGTAAACGTCGTATCCCTCTCGACATGGCCGTTTGGGCGGTCGTTGCTATGTCGCTTTACCGACAAGAGCCTTTGTGGTCAATTGTCTCCAAAGCGCAATTAATGTTGCCCGGGAAACGAAGTCTGGTTGCCCCTAGTGCTATCGTTCAAGCGAGACAACGGCTCGGGGCTGATGCCATGAAAGAAGTATTCCATCAAAGCCAGAGCTTATGGAATGAAACAGCTGACCATCCGACTTGGTGTGGATTAAAACTCCTCGCTGTCGATGGCGTGGTATGGCGAACGCCAGACACCAAGGAAAACCGCGATGCGTTTCAATCTGCGTCAAATCAGAATGGTGAAGGTAGCTTTCCTCAGGTGCGTATGGTTTGCCAGATGGAGTTGACCAGTCACATGCTGGTCGCCAGTGCTTTCGCTAGTTACAAAACCAGTGAGATGATATTGGCGGAACAGTTGATTGAAACAACACCAGACTACAGCCTCACAATGTTCGACAGAGGCTTTTACTCTCTTAGTCTTCTTCATCGCTGGGCAAATACAGGAACTGAAAGGCATTGGCTAATGCCAATGCGCAAGAATACCCAATTTACTGAAGTCAGAAAGCTGGGTCGCAATGATCGGATTGTCGAACTCAAGACAGCGCCTCAAGCGAGAAAGAAGTCCCCGTCACTACCTGAAACCATCGAAGTTCGCCTGATAAAGAAAACTATCAAAGGGAAAGAAGTGAATATCTTGACCTCGATGACTGATCATCGTCGTTATCCGCCAGCGGAAATAGCAGAGCTTTACAGTCATAGATGGGAAATCGAAGTTGGATATCGGGAAATGAAGTCTTCACTTCTGAACAACGAGTTCACACTGAGAAGTAAGAAGCCAGAGATGGTAAAACAAGAACTATGGGGCTTATTGCTTAGCTATAACATTATTAGATATCAGATGGTTAACATGGCTAGAGCAGTGCCTGGCATCTACCCCAACCAACTGAGCTTCACAACGTGTGCTCACTCTATCATTCACGTAATTTTGGGGTTCTGGTTGGAGTCAGCGGGAACAATCCCTAAGCGCATTACTCACTTGCAAGAGGAGGCGATACACCATGTCTTGCCCATT
>NZ_JBNJOH010000126.1:0-1246 GCF_050113735.1 Vibrio sp. TRT 2004
CAGGGCGAGATCGCGAACGTTTTTTGAACAATTAGAACGATCGATTTGACGATCACAATTACCTGTGATCATATACTCTCTTTCAAACCAGAGAGCTTCCTACCATGCACATTGACGAGTTTAAAGAGTACTTTCACACCGTGGCGGATGCGCGCCAGTCAGCTAAGATAACCTACTGCTTATTTGAGGTGTTGTTTGGCTCTTTATGTGCGGTTATCGCAGGTGCCAAAGGATGGTTTGATATTCGCGAATATATCCTTGGTCACCATGAGTGGTTTAAGCGTAATGGTATGTTTATTAACGAAATTCCTGCCGATGACACGATAGCCCGCATCATCTCTAGCATTGAGCCTGAGCCCTTCCATGCCTGCTTTATCAACTGGATGTCAGCCGTGCACTCTTTAACTGACGGCCAAGTCGTTGCCATTGATGGCAAAACGCTTCGAGGCTCATACAATCGGGATGACCGAGCCAGCACTATCCATATGATTAGCGCCTATGCTTCTTCAAACAAATTGGTACTAGGGCAACTTAAAACCGAGGCGAAAAGCAACGAAATTACCGCAATACCTGAGCTGATTAAACTTCTCGATATCAAAGGTGCTTTAGTCACCATTGATGCGATGGCATGCCAAACCAAGATAGCAAAAACCATCGTCGAACAAGACGCCGACTACTTACTTGCGGTCAAAAATAACCAAGGCAAGTTACGTGAAGCCGTCGAAGCCGCTTTTGCAGAGCAACGGGCTGCGGTAGCAGAGGAGATAAAGGCAGAGCAATGTCATGGTCGTGTAGAGGTGCGCCAGGCGTACGTATTAAGCAGCGAAGCTCTTGATGGAAACTTCTCGCGATGGAAAGGGTTGAAATCCATCGTTATGGTAGAAAATTTCCGCTATCAAAAAGGTAAAATTGCAGAGCTTACATATCGTTACTACATCAGTTCAAAGTCCTTGAGTGCAGAGCAGGCAGCAAATGCTGTCAGGGAGCACTGGGGCATAGAGTCGATGCACTGGGTTCTGGATGTGACCATGGCGGAGGACGCTTGCCAGATTTATAAAGATCACGGGGCAGAAAATATCTCTTGTTTACGTCATATTGGTCTCAATATGCTGCGTTCAGAGCCGACTAAGCTGAGCATTGTTGGGAAGCAGAAACGCTGTATGATGAATACATCCATGCTGGAAGCGGTGTTGAGTGCTGGATTGAGCTCGGTGAGTAAAAATTAGACACTCATGCGCTCGCCCTG
>NZ_JBNJOH010000127.1:0-1243 GCF_050113735.1 Vibrio sp. TRT 2004
AGCCCATTTATTTCTAATAGAACATTTTGAATATTCTTAAGGTTTTGCTCAACGATTGCAGACGTTGCGCCAACCCCTACCGCTACCTGAGCATAAAAATCAAGAGGTAAACCATCCGCTTCAATCGCCCTCTTACCAAACCACAATATCTAGTATCGGTCGCAGCTGATACAGACACAATATATAGGAATTAGTAACAATGGAACATTACCAACACCTTAAGTAACGATATGAAACCGATCATTACAGTCCCATATAAATTAGGGTATGTACCCAGTAAATTTTAATAACGTTAAACTCAAGGCAAGTACAATATAACTCCACATTCCTAATGCGTTAATCCACATAAATCCTTTAAATTTTTTAGAATCAGTTTGTTCACGATGTCGAATAAAAGGATAAGCAATACAGTAATTGATAAACCGACTTCCAACATCCCAAGATGCTTGATGCTTCGGTCGCATATAACCGTTATCGTCGTAATACTTATTCAGGTCTTTAGCTAGCTGCTTATCTATGAAAATAATGTGCTTGAAGCTCCCTAAAGAAACAACAGCAATCATTATTACAGCAGGAATAGACCAAACAAGGGCATAAGTTCCAAAGATCAAACCTAACGAAGCAGCAAGAAGTTCATACCAAGCCATTAGAAAGTAGCCTCGATTTCCGAAACAATTTCTATCGCATTTTCATACAAGAAATACAATCCATCGCCTATTGCTTTACCAGTCGCACCGCCAGCGACACCACCGACAAAACCACCTGCAACCGCTCCACCAATTGCAGCAACCGCCAGAACAGGAGCCGATGCGGTTACGCCAATAACTAGAGCAATACCAGAAACGGCGGCGACAGCAAGCCCAACGCCAACGTTACCACCTTGAATACCACCAACGACACCGCCAATAAACCCGCCCACTTCTCGGGTCGTCGTCTTACCACAATCTCCTGTTCCATCGACCTTGCACGCCTCATAGATATTACTCATACCGCTGGCAGCACCTATCACTAGACCGACATACCCCAAACCTCTAGCAGCGGAGATACCAATTGCAATATTGCCAATGCGCTTACCAAGCTCTTTCACAAAACCTGTTTTTAAGATTTCATCCGCATTGTGAACGACTGATTTAGTGGATAGCTTTAGATTGCGCTTGATTTGCGTGTAGATGGGCAATTGAACGCTACGCTTGGAAAGCATTGCAAAGGAACCATCCAGTTTTTTAAACAATGCGGCACGCTG
>NZ_JBNJOH010000128.1:0-1202 GCF_050113735.1 Vibrio sp. TRT 2004
ACGATGTCGCGTTCGAAAGACCAATTTGCTCAGCATAACAAGTCGTTGGCCTATTTTAGCTGTATGTCCTTTACCTGTGTAATCCGCAATCTGTTGTAGGTTTCGGATCACGTGTGACCAACATAGCTGATGTTTATTTGGTGATATCCAGTTGTAACCACCATATTGGTCACTGACGACAACCCCAGAATAATTGGCGCCCAAAACCGCTTTAGCTGAGTGAATGGAGCGAGAGAATAGGATCTTTTCATACACTAAGTCGTCGCTCGATACTAACCAGCACCACCGTAAACGCTCTTCACTATTTCGTGAGTGTGAAGTCTCATCGACGTGTACTAACGGAGCCGTTTGAATATTACTTTTGATGGCTTGGTGCAGTGGGGTAAGCATTGAGGCAACACGAGTTTGAGCTTCACTGATTGCGCCAATTGAAAAAGTAGTGCCGAATTGCTCCTTAAGTAAAGAGCGTATTTTACGCACGCTCAGATGATATTGACCAGCCAAGATCGCGATATGACTCAATAGATTGGGGCCCATGATGCCTTGAGGTATATCGCTCGGCTTTCTGGCCCTCGCGGTTTCGCCACACTGAGAGCATTTACCAGAAAAGAGCCGATACTCGGTAATATCCATTGTCGGTTTGGGAATTTCATGAACCTGATGTCGATAAAAAGGTTTATCACTCATCTTAAGGTTCGTATCGCCACAACAAGAACAGGCACTATCTGGGTAACATTCAACAAAGGTATCAGATGGTTTTAATTCTGAGAGTTGTCGTTTGTGCCCTGAGTGACCTTGTGTAGCTCCTCTCGGATTGCGACCACTAGAGCTTTGAGCTTTTTTCTTTCAGCCCGCTCTTTAGGCCCATCGGATGATGGTGATTTGGATGAATTAGCGCTGCTAGTTTTGAGCTTGTCCTCATAGTGGCGCAACTGCTCCCAGAGCTCAACAATCAGCGCATTCGCTTCGTTGATATCTGAGGCCACGGGCGGCGAAGATGAGAATTTAGATTTTTTCTTTTTCATGCATTAAGCATGACGGCTAGAAATGATCACTCAATTAGGAATGTTGGATCAATTGCGTTAACTCACACTTTTTGTCAATGGACTGCTGGTGAACGCTTACCAATACTTTGAATTTTCTTACTTACCATAACGACAAAAAATTAACTGAAAGTAGCGAACGTATACCAGCAAACCAGG
>NZ_JBNJOH010000129.1:0-1194 GCF_050113735.1 Vibrio sp. TRT 2004
TGTGCTTTGGCAGGAGACCTATAGCCTGCTCACTTACCGCTATAACTATCAATTCCCATTGGTAACCAGCAATCTGGCTGATGTGATGTTTGATATTGAGGCTTCGTATGCCGTGATGGTCTTTGCGGCAACCGGGCATATCACCAACGCTCCACAACAGCAAACCAGTACTCAAACGCTCAACCTGTATGCGGTCAACCAGACGTCTGCCCCAGATAAAAAGTTAACTACGGTTGAAAAGCACGCGAAATATTGGCTTAAACAGGTTAACGGCAATGATTTCTTAAGTGAAAAAACCGCCTTGGTGAAGCTCTATCGCCAAACAGAGCAGGTATTTACCCCCAATGTGCAAAACACCGCTGTCGGCCTGTTCTTTTTAGTTCAGGTTTACAACACGTCACAAGTCAACAGTCAGTTTTCGGAAAATCCTCTAAAATGGGTCGTTGATCGTGCAAACGCCTGGGTCGGATTGATCACCAGTTCTTTTGCCGCTCTCGATCACTTTGCCGGGGCACGCTTTGGTCAAGTCGGCGGTAAACAGGTCTTTACTGAGTTTATGAAGGAAGATGGTGCTAAGCTGCTTGGCAACTCAACCTCTAAATCATTAACGTCATTATTAAGAGACTTCAAACTTACCTCGCAAAAAACAATCGTGGTAGCTGAACGCATTGGTAATGGTGTTACGAAGTTCGTAAAAATCACTTTTCGCTGGTTGCCGGTGATCGGCGGTGTGGTTGCCGCACTGGGCAGCGGGTATCAACTCGGCACCGATTTGGTTGGTAACCAAAATGCCTTGGCTACGGCAATGTCAGGGGTAACACTGTTGGTCAATGGCATGGCAGCGTATTGCGCCTGGGTGGCACTGGTGCCTGCGGCGGCGCCGGTTATGGCGGTCGCTGCTGTGGTACTTGGGGTGACGGCATTAACGCTAGAAATAATCAGAGCCTCTGTAATGGACGACAAAACCCAACTGTTTTTAAAGGGCTCCTTCTGGGGCCGTGGCAATTATGCTTACGGTAAATCCAAATTCAACACCTTGGAACAACGACTGAAGCTTTTTGACCAAGATGCCAAGCTAGAGGATGCGATTAGAGTGATGCAACAAGAGCTCACTGCATTTGGCGACTATTTATTTAAACCCATCCCACAGCTACTCAATGTCAGTCAAACCGATGGTCTGAGCCGTTTTACACT
>NZ_JBNJOH010000130.1:0-1171 GCF_050113735.1 Vibrio sp. TRT 2004
CTAAATAGCTGATCCTAATTATGCTTCACTTTTTGTACTCCATGACCACCGCTGGGAAACGATGAAATGTTATCCATAAAGTTTCGAACCCGTTTTAATAGTTGCCACATTGCTTTGCATTGATGATTCCGAGTTACTGTTTCATGTAAGGCATGCCAGAGCTTCTCTATTTTGTTTACCCACGGGGAATACACTGGCTGAAAAAGTAAAATAAACTTCGGATTTTTCTCTAACCAACCCTGTGTCTTTTTACTTTTGTGAATGATGTAATTATCCACGATAAGCGTGATTGTTTTTGCACGGCGATACTGGCGTTTTAACTGCTCAAGAATGGCAATAAACAGCTCTGAGTGCTTATTGGCACTGCAAACATACGAGACTTTTCCCGTCTTAGCATGTAGAGCACCTGCTAGATAGTGTTTGGCATTTTGTCCCGGTGTCGCCACTTTCTTTTGCTGACCTTTGGGCATCCAATCTGCTCCAATTTTAGGGTTTAAGTGGATATCGACCTCATCTTCATAAAACACTGGATTGTCAGCATCGCAACACTCCAATGCCTTTTTGATTCTGGCGAGTTTTGCTTCTTTATCTGGGTCTTTGATATGCAATGTTGGCGAGGCTCTTCGCCAGACAATTCCAAGCTTAGGTAACCATCGACGAATGGTCGATGAGTGTACTTTAAGTCCAAATATCCGATTAACCTCAATCGCCATCAGCTCTGTACTCCAACGTGAACGCTGATATCCCAGACTTTGAGGATTAAGCGTTAATAAAGTCGTCAATATTGCGGCAATTTGAAGAAAAGGTAGCGTCGCAGGTCTACCTCGGGTTGAACTTTCCAAGCCCTCGATACCGCATTCCGTGTACCAGTTAACCCAGCGTCCTATGGAAGAGCGGGCAGCAACCAGAAGCTTTGATACAGTGGTAACGGAATACCCTTGTGAAAGAAGTAATATGGCATTCAAGCGGCGGCAATGGTCTTTATCCTTAGTCTTATGTATCTTTTTAGCGATACGACGTCGCTCTGCGCGGTCAGGTAATGTTAGAATCATGAGAACTCGGTAACGGTTGTAGGTTTGTATGTTTGGCGACTGATCAGATCGCTCAAACGGTACCGAGTTCCCTTCTTTTTCTACAAACCAGTGATCTATATTTAGGAACAGTTATTTAG
>NZ_JBNJOH010000131.1:0-1088 GCF_050113735.1 Vibrio sp. TRT 2004
AAATACTATGACGATAATGGTCATATGCGACCTAAATACCAATTGTCTTGGGAGATAGCTAGCCGTTGCTTTGATTATTGGGTTAAGTATCCATTTATTCGTAAACGAGTAACAACGAAATCAACTAAATTTAAAGTGTTTATGTGGGTGAATGCGTTAGGGATGTGGAGTTATATGTTTGCTTTTGGCTTGATGGTTATAGGTAAGTACTTAACTTAAGAGCGAGTTTAATCTTAAAGTTTTAAAGATTAGTTGACGCTTTCGCCCTTTGGACCGTAGATAACCCACACTTGAGCTGCTTAGCCACTGTTCGCATCGATAACCCCTCTCCCAATAACCGATTGATTTCATCATATCGATTTAAGTCAGCCTTTCGACCAAATTGCACACCTTTTTCCTTAGCCTTGGCGATCCCTTCTAAGCGGCGTTCATTGATAATCGCTCTTTCAAACTCAGCAACCGCACCGAGCATGTTTAACATCAAATCCTGAAAGGCATTCTGCTCACCAGTAAAATGCAGACTTTCCTTGTGAAACTGAATTGAGCGCTCTTTTTCGGTAATTACATCGATAAGCTGTCTTATATCGTTATCAGCGTTATCAGAAAGCGTAAGAAAGCGTAAAAAGGACATACGTAAAAAGGACACGCAATAAAGGGTGAAATATGAGTGAGTTGTTGATACTTACGCCAAAGGTTCCTTTCATGCGGGTTGTCGATTTTTGTTGGCATTCTTAACCTAACTGGATAACTCGCCAAAGGGCGTAATGACAACGAGGTAATGGTGTGTGATGAGATGGTCACCTCTATCTCGGCATCGCAACGTGCCATGATTAAGTTTTGACAGAATCAAGGATAGAGGTGACCAACATGAAATATAAGCTTATTAGTATCGATTTAGCAAAAAATGTGTTTCAGATTGCTGTATTCGACCGACAGAACAGACCAATTTCGAATAGCCAAGTACGCCGAAATAGATTGTTAGACACGTTAAGGCAATACGCTCCAACCACGGTTGTGATGGAAGCTTGTTACAGCTCAAATTATTGGGGGCGTGCAATTGAAAAGCTTGGGCATACGGTGAAGCTCGT
>NZ_JBNJOH010000132.1:0-1081 GCF_050113735.1 Vibrio sp. TRT 2004
AGAATTAAGCGAAGATCTTAGCAACAACACCAGCACCAACTGTACGGCCACCTTCGCGGATCGCGAAACGTAGACCTTCGTCCATCGCGATTGGAGCGATTAGCTCTACAGTCATCTTGATGTTATCACCTGGCATTACCATTTCTACGCCTTCTGGTAGCTCGATGTTACCAGTTACGTCAGTTGTACGGAAGTAGAACTGTGGACGGTAGCCTTTGAAGAACGGAGTATGACGGCCGCCTTCGTCTTTAGAAAGTACGTATACTTCTGACTCGAACTTAGTGTGTGGAGTGATTGAACCTGGCTTCGCTAGTACTTGACCACGTTCTACTTCATCACGCTTAGTACCACGTAGAAGTGCACCAACGTTCTCACCCGCACGACCTTCGTCTAGAAGCTTACGGAACATCTCAACACCAGTACATGTTGTTGTGATTGTCTCTTTGATACCTACGATAGCAACTTCGTCACCTACGTTTAGGATACCGCGCTCGATACGGCCAGTTACTACTGTACCACGACCTTGGATTGAGAATACGTCTTCGATTGGCATTAGGAACGGCATGTCTACTGCACGCTCTGGCTCTGGGATGTAGTTGTCTAGCGCTTCTGCTAGTTCAATGATCTTAGCTTCCCATTGCTCTTCGCCGTTTAGTGCGCCTAGAGCTGAACCTTGGATTACTGGTAGATCATCACCTGGGAAGTCGTACTCAGATAGAAGTTCACGAACTTCCATTTCTACTAGCTCTAGAAGCTCTTCATCGTCAACCATGTCACATTTGTTCATGAATACGATGATGTAAGGGATACCAACCTGACGGCCTAGTAGGATGTGCTCACGAGTTTGTGGCATTGGGCCATCTGTCGCAGCAACAACTAGGATACCACCGTCCATCTGTGCAGCACCAGTGATCATGTTTTTAACATAGTCAGCGTGTCCTGGACAGTCTACGTGTGCGTAGTGGCGAGTTGGAGTGTCGTACTCAACGTGAGAAGTTGAGATTGTGATACCGCGCTCACGCTCTTCTGGAGCGTTATCGATAGATGCGAAGTCTTTCGCTTCACCGCCGTACACTTTAGC
>NZ_JBNJOH010000133.1:0-1055 GCF_050113735.1 Vibrio sp. TRT 2004
GGGCTTTGTTGCTTAATTCAGAGAAAAGGCATACCAGCCCATAATGCTTCATTTTTAAACAACATACTGAGTTTCAGGCATACCTAGCCCCGTAAGCTTGTTCAGCGCTTTGATCATTGCGTAAGTCTCGCCAACCTGAGCGTTGTAATTTCTTAGGCTTAATTTCCCACCTAACAACTGTTTCACTCGATGAATGGCTGTCTCTGATAGAGAGCGCTTATGATAACCATACCGCTTTTTCCACTTTTTGTTTGAGCCGTAGAGCTTCTGACAACCTACCGCCAAATTGCGAGGATGTCCTTGCTCCCAGAAAGCAGCCCCTTCTCGTGGCGGGATGAGCGGAACTGCTCGCTTGATTCGTATAGCTTCATGGCAGCTTCTTGTGTCATAAGCTCCATCACCTGATACTTCAATGATTTTACGACGTGTCTGCTTAAGTAAGTTGGGAAGCACTTCAGCATCGGTTACGTTAGAGAAACTCAGTTCTGCTGCGACTATTTCGTGAGTGCTGGTATCTACTGCAATATGCAGTTTACGCCAAACTCTACGCTTCCCGTCAGTACCATGCTTCTTAACCTTCCATTCACCTTCGCCATAAACCTTGAGACCAGTGGAATCAATGGCTAGATGTTGTATCGCTCCTCTGGTTTTAGTTTTAAATGAAACATCAACTTCCTTAGCTCGACGACTTATGCAGGTGTAATGCGGACAAAATAGCGGGATATTAGCCAGTTTAAATACGGAGTCTAGAAAACCTTGCAGCGCTCTCAATGGCATAGAGAATACTCGTTTCACCATTAATGCAGTCGTAATGGCTAAATCACTGAATTGGCGTGGTCTACCACGCTTGCCTTGTTTGCTTTGCTTCCACTCAGCTATCGCTTCCTCATCAACCCAAAAGGTCAGTGAACCACGATTAATTAAGGCTTTATTGTACTGCTTCCAGTTGGTTGTTTTGTAACGAGGTTTAGGCATTAGGCTACGACGATTAATGGATGTAGCCGATCAGATCGTAGCTTCTTGATTTAGTTCCATCGATTTAAGCAACAAAGCCA
>NZ_JBNJOH010000134.1:0-1028 GCF_050113735.1 Vibrio sp. TRT 2004
CCTGAT
This sequence comes from Vibrio sp. TRT 2004, assembly GCF_050113735.1. Taxonomy (NCBI): domain Bacteria; kingdom Pseudomonadati; phylum Pseudomonadota; class Gammaproteobacteria; order Vibrionales; family Vibrionaceae; genus Vibrio; species Vibrio sp. TRT 2004. Next base: position 7 of record NZ_JBNJOH010000134.1, read on the forward strand.
TACCACCGACTCTCAGCTAGCTTGAGAAGCTTTTCTGGCATAGGTGGTGCGCATACCGATGCTCTTAAAAGTGCAAGGGTCATGTCCTCAAGGTTAAAGCGATGATTGAATCTAAAGCAGAATTCTCCAAGATATCTCGGTAAGTGTTTCTTGCGTATCGCATGATACGTCCCATGTAGCGAGTTCTTAACATTACCAATCATTGTATCAACCCATTCGAAGTGTTCTTGCACCACCTCCAAACTCTCGGCTTGGCTCTTATTTTCAACATCATGGTAGACATTTGCATCGACTAAGCCTTCAAAACAAGCAAGTTCATCTGTAACGACTAGTGTCTTTTCTTCGATGTGTTTTTTACCCCAATTTGTGATTTCTTGCTTCTTAAAGCCATCCACCATGCTCATTCGCATGTAGATTGGGTGTCTCTCGTCATTCATCTGTATCGCAGCAACGAATGGCGTTTTCTTTTTAGAGCCACGACCCCGTTTACCGCCCTTGTCTTTACCACCCCAATAGGCATCATCAAGCTGCACAATGTTCTCAAGTGGTTGTTTATCATCGTTTTCCTTCATTGCTTGCATCAACTTGTGCTTTAACCGCCAAGTAGCGTTGTAGGAAATGCCTAAATGACGAGATAACTCAAGAGCTGAAATTCCATTTTTACCCTGTGTAATTAAGTAGATAGCAAGAAACCAAACCGTTAATGGAAGCTTACTATTGGAAAGCAATGTCCCTGCTGTTAATGAGGTTTGTTGATGACATCGATTGCATTGATAAAGGGGACGTGACCTAAGCTGGCAGTAGCTCGTAGAGCCACAATTAGGGCACATGAAGCCATTCTCCCAGCGCAATGAAAATAAGCGTTTCTGACATTGCTCTTCTGTGCCATAAAGACTTAGAAATCGAGGAATAGAAATCCCACCTTGGAATTGAATCTGATTCTTTGGCATACCAAACCCTCCCATAACAATACATTAAGTATAGACGCTTTTAGTATGGCTGAAAGTCGGGGGTAATCAGGT
>NZ_JBNJOH010000135.1:0-959 GCF_050113735.1 Vibrio sp. TRT 2004
CTGACATCGCTGGTTAATGGCACAAAACCCGGCAGTAAGATATGCAGTGTAAAACGGCTCAGACCATCGGTTTGACTAACATCGAGTAGCTGTGGGATGGGTTTAAACAAATAATCGCCAAACGCGGTGAGCTCTTGTTGCATCACTTTTATCGCATCCTCTAGCTTGGCATCTTGATCAAAAAGCTTCAGTCGTTGTTCTAAGGTGTTTAGATTGGACTTACCGTAAGCATAATTGCCACGGCCCCAGAAGGAGCCCTTTAAAAACAGTTGGGTTTTGTCATCCATCACGGAGGCTCTGACTATTTCTAGCACTAATGCCGTGACACCCAGTACCACCGCAGCGACCGCCATAACCGGCGCCGCCCCCGGCACCAGTGCCACCCAGGCGCAATACGCCGCCATCCCATTGACCAACAATGTCACCCCTGACACCGCCGTGGCTAAGGCATTTTGGTTGCCAACCAGATCGGTGCCAAGTTGATACCCACTGCCCAGCACGGCAACAACACCGCCGATCACCGGCAGCCAGCGAAAAGTGGTTTTTACGAACTTCGTTGTCCAAGCGCCAATGCGTTCTGCTACCACGATTGTTTTTTGCGAGGTAAGTTTGGCGATTTTTGATAGTGAAGTTAGAGAGTTGGAGATTGAGTTACCAAGTAATTGAGCACCATCTGCTTTCATAAACTCAGTAAAGACTTGTTTACCGCCGACTTGACCAAAGCGTGCCCCAGCAAACTGATCGAGTGCGGCAAAAGAGCTGGTGATTAAACCGACCCAAGCGTTAGCACGATCAACGCCCCATTTTATAGGGTTGTCAGAAAACTTACTGTTGACTTGTGACGTATTGTAAACCTGAACTAAAAAGAACAGGCCGACGGCGCTGCTTTGTACATTGGGGGCAAATACCTGCTCTGTTTGGCGATAGAGCTTCATCAAGGCAGATTTTTCACTTAAGAA
>NZ_JBNJOH010000136.1:0-947 GCF_050113735.1 Vibrio sp. TRT 2004
GGCAATAACAGCTCTCGCACCATGGATAAGCAGAGTACGAATGTGTTTTTCGCCTCTTTTACTGATACGACCAAGATGTACGTGACCACCTGTTGAGTATTGCCTTGGTACTAGGCCAATCCACGCCGCGAATTGGCGACTCGAGCCAAACTGTTTTCTGTCACAGACTGTTGCAACAATGGCGGTAGCACTGTGCTCACCCACACCAGGCACGGCCATGAGTTTGGCAGCTTGCTTCATTTCCTTACTCAAAAGATAGACTTTTCTATCATAACGAAGGATTTCTTCGTTAAGCTGGCGGATGTTATTCACTAAACCACTCAGCAACTCCCGAGCGAGGAATGGGATACCGTTTTCCGCATCCTCAAGAATGTCAGGCACCATTTTTTGAAGTGGATAGCGGCCTTGAGGAATGATAATTCCAAACTCGGAGAGTAAGCCACGAAGTTGATTAATCGTAGCTGTTCTATTTTTCACGAGACTGTGACGAATTCGATGCAAGCAAAGTACGGCTTGTTGCTCTTCACTTTTTACCGAAACAAAACGGGTTTTCGGTCTTGAAACAGCCTCGCATATCGCTTCGGCGTCGTTCGCATCGTTCTTCTCACTTTGTCGGTATGGAATGACGAATTTAGACGCCATGATTTTAGGCGTATGACCCAGTTTTCTGAGTTCACGAGACCAATGATGAGCACCTGAGCAGGCTTCCATGCCGACTATGCAAGGCGGTAAAGTGGCAAATGTGTCTAAGAGTTTGTTTCTTTTGACTGTTTTGCGTAAGACGCACTTGCCATATGCATCAACGCCGTGAATACTGAACACATTCTTGGCAAGATCAACGCCAATAGTTTGAATGTTGGACATGGTAACCTCCAGTTTTTCAGCGTGTACTAAGTCAGTATGGCACGCGGAGTGTCAGGGAGAGGGAGTCCATATCATTCGTTATG
>NZ_JBNJOH010000137.1:0-929 GCF_050113735.1 Vibrio sp. TRT 2004
AGCCCATTTATTTCTAATAGAACATTTTGAATATTCTTAAGGTTTTGCTCAACGATTGCAGACGTTGCGCCAACCCCCACCGCTACCTGAGCATAAAAATCAAGAGGTAAACCATCCGCTTCAATCCGCTCTTCCAGTTGATGAGAGAAAAGCTCGAAGTGACGGTTGAGTGTCGCTACCTCCTCATCCAATAGTTTTCCTAATTCCTTACTGGCAATCTTCGCTTGTTCAATCCAAAGATTGAGCAGCTCTCGTTCATCCTTTGTTTTAGGCTCTGTAGTTGGAAGAAGGACAATTTCACCCTCTCGAACGGGCTCGTTCAAATGAAGATTACAGCGCTTGATGGTCTGCTTTTGTTCCTCACTTGTCTCTGACGTAAAGAGGTTTGCCCACAATTCATCTTGTGATTGAGTGGTCGTCGATTGCATCCAACCAAGATGAAAAGTGCTATCCCATTGCTCAACGACCGCTTCATCTAGTGCTAGTACAGTATTTCTGCCTACAACACCATCGGTCTTATCAAGATTGTATTGAGCATGAGTTGTATGCGTTGGTTTGTATGTCTGCTGAAAAGATTTAACCGCTTGCTCTGTTTTACTTCCAAAGATTCCGTCAACCTTTCCTTGATAGACTCCCACTGCTTTCAATGCTTCTTGAGCTTTTAATACTTCAAAGCTTTTCATCCCCATAGACAGGTAAGAAAATGAACCACTTCCTAGCGCATTCATATTCTCTTCATTTTTTAACAGCCTTGATTTGAGTATTGGCGCGTTACTTACCTGTGGAGGATTATCTTTAGTCAAAGAAGCCAATAGTTTAGCTCTTCTTCTTTCCCTTTCATCATATTCAGCTATCGCTGCATTTGAACGCCTAACCTGACTTTCCACCATAGACTTTTTCTCTTCTTCTGGGTCTATGATTTCTCTTGG
>NZ_JBNJOH010000138.1:0-897 GCF_050113735.1 Vibrio sp. TRT 2004
TTAATTCAAGTGGCATCTAGTACTTGATGAGCTCACCTACCTATCAATAGTGTTAGATGCATAGCTTTCCAACGCCTTCAGCGACACATAAAACATGCAAGGCAACGCGATCACTAGTACGATAAACTCGGGTATAACAATACAACCTACCGCAGAGATTACTAATATTGCTATAACACGCCCCCTGTACCCACGGTCAGTCTTAAACATTAAACGTGTGTATTTCTGCATAAAACCAAATAAACAAAATATCGCAATAATTAACACATCATATCGCCCATCATTTATAAAGATTGATACTAATGGAATTGTTGCACCAGACATCATCATTAATAGTAACTTAGGGTAAATACCTTTTATTTGAAACGCATTTTTCACTCTTTAATCCTCTGCATGATCATTTAGCATCGCTTCTTGAAATAGAAAATCACTAACTTTTCCATATGCGTCAAACCCTATCATAACGGGCAATTCAAGTTGTACCGGAAGTGCTTCGATAGCCAAATCGTTCAAAATTAATGAGCCTACGTCATTTGCTAAGTCTGCCGATTGAGTCATTGTGGCAGACTCGTTATAAAGGTCGTAAGCATACTTCCCACTCGTTGCTCCAAGTGATATCCCACCGAAAAATGTAGCACAAGGTATATTTGCTGTTAGCAAGCATCCCGTTGCAATCTTATCGCTGGCAAAGCCAATATTTGAGACACCATGCATAATATCCTTTGCTGTAGTAGGACCAGAACGTCGATTCATTTCTTGCATACGTGCAATATCGTTATAGAGATAAACAGTAATCACACTAACAGCAGAACGCATCACCGCATCTCGGCTATTGGAACCACTTGCTGCGGCCGCTATACCTGACACGATAATCATACCTCCAGCTTGAAGAGTCTG
>NZ_JBNJOH010000139.1:0-874 GCF_050113735.1 Vibrio sp. TRT 2004
ACATTACCAACACCTTAAGTAACGATATGAAACCGATCATTACAGTCCCATATAAATTAGGGTATGTACCCAGTAAACTTTAAGAAAATCAAGCTTAAGATAAGGACAATACAGCTCCACATCCCTAATGCATTCACCCACATAAACACTTTAAATTTAGTTGATTTCGTTGTTGCTCGTTTACGAATAAATGGATACTTCACCCAGTAATCAAAGCAACGGCTACCTATCTCCCAGGACAATTGGTATTTAGGTCTCATATGACCGTTATCGTCATAGTATTTGCTAAGATCTTTGGCCAGTTGTTTATCCATAAAAACAATATGCTTAAGACTACCTAGAGATACAATCGCACTCATAATAACACCCGGAACAGCCCAGATTGTAGCGTAGCCTCCGAAAACCAAACCTAAAAGCGCCACGACAGACTCATACCAGACCATCAGAATTTAGCCCCTATATCAGATACAATTTTGTCTGAACTTTCATATAGAAAATACAATCCATCTCCAACGGCTTTACCTGCCGTAGAGCCTGCAACCCCACCGACAAAACCACCTGCGACAGCTCCACTAATCACCGCGACAGCAAGTACTGGGGCGGTAACAGTTATGCTGATGGCTAAAGCGATACCAGAAACGGCGGTTACAGCGAGCCCTACTCCAACGCTTCCACCTTTGATTCCACCGTATACTCCTCCAATAAAGCCCCACACTTCACGAGTTGTTGTCTTGCCACACTCGCCAGTACCATCCACCTTGCACGCTTCATAGATGCTATCGACACCACTGACGGCACCCACAAGTAAACCAACATAACCCACACCTCTGGCGGCAGAAATTCCAAGAGCAATATTACCAATCCGCTTCCCTAA
>NZ_JBNJOH010000140.1:0-869 GCF_050113735.1 Vibrio sp. TRT 2004
CTACGGTTGAAAAGCACGCGAAATATTGGCTTAAACAGGTTAACGGCAATGATTTCTTAAGTGAAAAAACCGCCTTGATGAAGCTCTATCGCCAAACAGAGCAGGTATTTACCCCCAATGTGCAAAGCACCACTGTCGGCCTGTTCTTTTTAGTTCAGGTTTACAATACGTCACAAGTCAACAGTCAGTTTTCTGATAACCCTATAAAATGGGGCGTTGATCGCGCAAACGCCTGGGTCGGATTAATCACCAGTTCTTTTGCCGCTCTCGATCAGTTTGCTGGGGCACGCTTTGGCCAAGTCGGCGGTAAACAGGTCTTTACTGAGTTTATGAAGGAAGATGGTGCTAAATTACTTGGCAACTCAACCTCCAAATCATTAACTGCATTATTAAGTGATACCAACGTTACCTCGCAAAAAACAATCGTGGTAGCTGAACGCATTGGTAATGGTCTTACGAAGTTCGTAAAAATCACTTTTCGCTGGCTGCCAGTTATCGGTGGTGTTGTTGCCACACTGGGCAGCGGGTATCAACTTGGTACCGATCTGGTTGGTAACCAAAATGCCCTAGCCACAGCGGTATCAGGGGTCACACTGTTAGTTAATGGTATGGCGGCGTATTGCGCCTGGGTGGCACTGGTGCCTGCGGCGGCGCCGGTTATGGCGGTCGCTGCTGTGGTACTGGGTGTCACAGCACTGACGCTAGAGATAATCCGAGCCTCCTTAATGGACGATAAAACCCAACTGTTTTTAAAAGGCTCCTTCTGGGGCCGTGGCAATTATGCTTACGGTGAGTCCAAATTCAACACCTTGGAACAACGACTGAAGCTTTTTGACCAAGATGCCAAGCTAGAGGATGCGATTAGAGTG
>NZ_JBNJOH010000141.1:0-817 GCF_050113735.1 Vibrio sp. TRT 2004
CGACCTTCATACCGGCTTTGATGTGGAGTTCATTGCCAATTTCAAATGCATGCAACTGAGCGATTTTTTGATGCAGATTCCCTTCCACAATCGAGGTGGCATCTTGTTTGACCAAAGTGCGGCTTTCACCCTCCACGGTGAGGTTGTGGTGGTTTTTAATCTGAGTGAAGTGGTCGTTATCGATCGTGATATGTTGGTCACGCTTGACATGAGTGGTCATGTCATTCAGCACTATCGAGTCAAAATCCTTCTGCGCATGAAGATAGACTTGCTCTTGGTCTGCTTGGTCTTCAAAACTCAGTTCGTTAAAGCCTTGCCCTTGGTGGGTCTCACTGCGCAGGACGGTTTTGGTTTTGTTGTTGGGCAGAACATAAGGCGGTTTATTGACCGCATGATAGGTGCGCCCCGTGATGATGGGCTGATCAGGGTCACCATTGAGAAATGAGACAATCACTTCGTGACCAATGCGAGGCAAAGCGACCATGCCATATTGGCTGCCCGCCCAACCTTGAGAGACGCGCACCCAACATGAACGATGTTCAGGGTTTCTCTCTTCGCGATCCCAGTGGAAATGGACTTTCACGCGACCATGTTCGTCACAGAAGATTTCTTCTCCCTCAGGGCCGACGACCGTCGCGATCATCGGGCCGTCAACGGTTGGTTTGGTCTCTGGCTGCGCTTGCCAATTGAGATGAGCTGGGATGGCTTGCCATTGGTTGGCGTAAGTCGTCTTGCCTTGCGTGCCCTCTTCCTCGAGTGCTTGAGCCTGTTCGCCTTGGTGATTGACTTGAACCAGCAGCCAAGGGCGATTAAAGGA
>NZ_JBNJOH010000142.1:0-752 GCF_050113735.1 Vibrio sp. TRT 2004
CTCGGTACGGCTGACCTCATTACAGACCCGAACGGACAAGTGCAGATTGAGCGTGGCTATACGCCATTTGGTGAGCTACTCGCCTCTGCTGAGTTGCAAGCAACTCCAATGTTTACCAACGCAGAAATGCGCGGCTTTACGGGGCATGAAAATGTTGGTAATAGCAGTGGCCTTATCAACATGAACGCGCGTTTGTATGACCCTGTGATTGGTCGTTTCTTGAGTGCTGACACATTTGTGCCAGAGCCGAGCTTTAGCCAGAGTTACAACCGTTATGCTTATGTGCTTAATAACCCTGTGAAATTTAATGACCCGACGGGTCATTATTGGGAATGGTTTGTGGCTGGCCTAATTATATTTGTCGGTTCGCAAACCTTTGAAAACCCGACCATACAGAAAGTAGGCGCAGTAGTTGGTACGGTAATGATGGCTTATGGAGGAGGACAAGTACTGTCAGCTTACTTGGATAGTTATGCGTTGGTGGCGGCCAATGGAGCGACGACCTCATTTACAACAACGTATTTGACCACAGGTGATTTAGGATCATCATTTGAATCAGGGGTGATAGGAGGTTTATCGGCAGTGGTTACCAATGGGCTTGCCCATGGTGAAGGCAGTCCATTCAATGCACAAACCGGAAGTTTAAGAGCGACATTACCCCTTGCTCATGGTATGGCTCAAGGTGGTATCCATGAACTGCAAGGAGGCAGCTTCAAGCAAGGCTTTATCAGCGGTGTCATTGGTAAGCTTGG
>NZ_JBNJOH010000143.1:0-752 GCF_050113735.1 Vibrio sp. TRT 2004
GTTGCAGTTTCTGTTGAGAAGTCAGTGTAATTTTCATGGTTCGTAGCATGATCCTGATTCTAAATAAAATCAAGCATTTTCAATGATCAGGGGTATAACCTTCACCATGCCGTTCAAAAAATCATCACGAAAGATCAACAGACCCTAGCAATGTTCGTACCATTTTATCAATTCATACGAACTCTTGAAGGAAGCGGGGAAGGCATGACTGAGGTTAGCTAATCACTGCCACTCTGGAGCAAAACTTTGTACAATCAGGATGTTTTTTACCTATTTGATATTGTTTAAAGCGCATAGCAGGCTTGGAAAGAGAAAATGCCCTATTTCCACTTCTCGCGTGACTAATAAGAAGCCTATCAAACAAGTAAACATGGCTTCTATATGTACAATAGTTTGCAAACCTAGCTACCAACGTTGAGCGAAACCAACCAATTTTGAGGAATCTGATAACAGCCTAAATATTAACGTTGAACATATTTTCTGGCTCATGTTCACAAAAACAACATTATCCTATACCCGTGATCATTGAAGGTGCTTGATTTTCAATAGAATCAGGATCATGCTACTAACCATGAAAATCACACTGACTCCTCAACAGAAATTGCAACTCGAACAAATGGACGACATTGAACGTGATAGTCGAGTTTGCGACCGTATTAAAGCGGTTTTACTAGTTTCTGAAGGCTGGAGTCAGGCCATGATTTCTCAAGCCCTTCGGATTCATGAATCGACGGTCGCTCGCCACCTCAGCA
>NZ_JBNJOH010000144.1:0-735 GCF_050113735.1 Vibrio sp. TRT 2004
AAGGTTATCTTGTGTCAACCAGAACATATTCTCGCAGAATTTGGCATAATCTTTACTTAGTGTTTCCATATAGTTAGCTTTAATTCTATCATTTGGGTTTTCATAAGGCTGTGAAAAGGCTTGAGTAAAAAAATCTCTTAAGCTGATGACATTTTTGGCGTAGCGTTGCCATTGCTCTGCTTTATTAAGTTCAGTGGGGTATGGTAAGCCCATGCGTTGCAGGGCATTTTCAAAGCGCTTGATTTGCCCTGTATCGGCTCGGTTTGCTCCTAGCCAATTGAGTATTTGATTGATCGCTTTGCGCTGATTTTGATTTCTGGTTGCAGCGATATTTCTGCTCTCATTAAAACTTTCGCCCCAGCCAATACTTGGAATATCATTATAATGAATCAACACCGACAATAACTTAGCCAATGTTTCCGCTGGCATATTGGTGATCCACTGCTGATTTTCTTGTTGGTGCTGTTCTGAAAGCAAAAAGTTAGCCACAAAGTAGGCGCTTTCTTGGTCGGTGGCTTGCTTCTCCATATCATCAATGATGTTAAATGGCAGCATCATCACTTGGCCAATGGTTAAGCCAAATGCAGCGGCGACCGTCAGCACTTTATTGAATTCGGCAAAACTGTTGACTTTGCCTGACTCATCAAAGAACTCAAAGCGCTGAAACCCTTTATTATTCATCACGCCAAGCAGCGCAGCAAAGAAGTCATCTGCGGCTTTCGGGTTCAGTTCAGT
>NZ_JBNJOH010000145.1:0-707 GCF_050113735.1 Vibrio sp. TRT 2004
AGCCACATTAACATAAATGCCAGCGATACCATGCTGGCATAGTTCCTTTTCAACTTGTCATATCTAGTGGATATTGCTCGATAATGCTTGATTTTAGCAAACGCATTTTCAACTAAATGACGATACTTATATAGACACCAATCCATACTTTCCTTGTCTATATCTTGCCCATAGTTGCGTTTAGCTATGACGGTTGTTCCACCTTTTAATTGGACAAAATGTCGAAAGGGGTCACTATCATAGCCTTTGTCACAAACAATGGTATTCACTTCATCTAACTGTTCTACAAGGCTTTCGGCATGGACAATATCGTGTCGTTGCCCCTCAGAAAGGTCAAAACAGATAGGTAATCCACCACTGTCTACAGCTAGATGGATCTTAGTTGAATTACCGCCACGACTCTTTCCAATGCACTCGCTATCTGGTGTTGCCGCACCAGTACTATGCTGATGAGCACGGACAATTGAACCGTCTAGAAAGACCCATTCAAAATCAGCCATGTTAGATAACTGATTGAAAAGTAGTTTTAAAATGCCTTTTCTAGACCAAAGGTTGAAGCGTCTATAAACGGTACTCCACTCACCGAATTCAGAAGGTAAATCTCTCCATGGCACGCCAGTTCTCATTCGAAACAGTATCCCTTCGAAAGTCATCCGATGCTCTGGTTTATTATAAACTCGACCGGTACTCGTCATCACTTGAAGTAG
>NZ_JBNJOH010000146.1:0-704 GCF_050113735.1 Vibrio sp. TRT 2004
CCACGAAACAGTTAAAGCATCTGAACTGATTATGGCTGACGAAACCTCACATCAACGTAATAATGATAAACGTTGGATGTGGGCTGCACTGAGTAATAACGTAGCCTTTTTCCAAATCAACAGTGGTAGAAACCAACATGCAGCCAAGCGACTACTTGGCGAGGCTGTTTCGCACCTTTTAGTCACTGACCAATACTCAGCCTACAAATATATTGATGATTCTAAGCGGCAGTTATGTTGGGCTCATATTTTGAGAAACGTCATCGCTATCGAGGAAAGTGTTTGCCCTGAAAACCAAAAAATCGGAGAAAAACTCGCTTTAATCGGTCATAGCGTATTCAGGTGCCATCATCGATACATCGAGAATAAAATGATCAAGAGCCAATATTATCGTCGACTCAGGCGATTAAGAAAGAGCTGGCTTCATTGGCTCAAACTGGGCAGTTATCAATGTTCAAAACGATATCGAGGTCGATGCCGTAACCTCATCGCAGATGATGCGATGGTCTGGCGCTTTATGGGTGACACCGAATGCCCATTAACGAACAATGCTGCAGAGCGAGTTCTCCGTAATTACATATTGATGAGAAAGTGCTGTTACGTAACTCGTTCATATCGAGGAGACCTGTTCCGTGAGCGGATGTTCTCGCTTATCGAGACAGCGAAACTTCAGCAGCTCTCTGCCTATAATTGGCTACGTGAAA
>NZ_JBNJOH010000147.1:0-683 GCF_050113735.1 Vibrio sp. TRT 2004
GTGCGCGGCATTCCGTAAGTGTACAAACGCAATGTTGATGGCGAATAGGTATCTTGTATTAATGCGCTCATGATCAGCGCAGCTGCGCCACCGAGGCTATGCCCCGCACAGTATATTTCCTTGTGCCTATGAAGTTCTTTGAAATCGTCTTTTAGTGAGTTCCATAACGCCATCGCATACTGATAAAATCCGCGATGCAAATAAGCTCCCCCAAACTCAGAAGGAGCAATTTGTGCGAGATCAAAATTAGTCTTTACCATGTCCTGTACGAAGGGGGATTGAATTGTGTCGCCTAATTTATCTACCAACAGAACTTCTATTCCAGAAGCGGCTTTGACAATTTTGAGAAAATGAGTGTCTTCTACTCTATTTCTGTTCTCAAAATATGGCTCTGTGCCTCGTATGCCGATTATCGCGATATCATCATTAAACAAAATGTACCCTTCAGCGCCTACATCTTCATCAGCATAATAATTGTAGTTAAGTGCTTGGCTATATGGGATTTCTTGCACAATCCATTTTGTTGCTAGATTGCTACAATTTTTGGGGACTTTCCTAGGGCGTGTTGATCTTTGCTGCACGTTTTATGCTCAGCAATACATTGGCAGCCACATTAACATAAATGCCAGCGATACCATGCTGGCATAGTTCCTTTTCAACTTGTCATATCTAGTGGATATTGC
>NZ_JBNJOH010000148.1:0-656 GCF_050113735.1 Vibrio sp. TRT 2004
ATCAGCTAAGTATTCAGCTATTCGCCCCTGAGCCGCTGATATCGCACCGATAGAGAAGCTCAACTGAAAGACATCTTTCAGCATCGATTGTATTTTGCCTATGCTTTGATGGTGCTGAGTCGCTTGGATTGCGATAAAGCTATGTAGATTTGGCCCCATCTGAACTTCGGGCACATACTCTGGAAGCTCAGCTTGATGCTTATCGCCACACCATGAGCATTCACCCTTGAAGACTTGATGTTCAACTAATGTATACGAAATATCAGGTAAATCGAAGATTTGATGCCGCTTATAGGGCTTTCGATTGGGAATGACACAACCACCGCAGTGGCATGTCTTGTTTGGTAAGTATTGCTCAACCGAGGCACTGTCTTCCACTGGGTGAAGCAGTCGGCGATGACCTTTATGACCTGGTTGAGCTCCTTGCTTTTTTCCAGATTTCTTCCGATTAGGCGAAGTATTCTTGGCTTTGTTAAACAAAGGTTGTTGTGATGACGGCACAGAAGAATTTCGACTATTCTGATTTAGTCTGTCTTCAAGCTCTGCCAACTTATTCCATAAAAAATGGATGATATCTTTCGCCTCTTCAGGCGAATCGAAATCTGGCGGAGGAGGTAGTGTTTTCTTGTTCATACCTCCAGATTGCCATCACAAAA
>NZ_JBNJOH010000149.1:0-653 GCF_050113735.1 Vibrio sp. TRT 2004
GGTAATAGATAGTCTGCGTTGGAGAAGGCGACACGTGAGTGATAGCCGCCACCAATATCGGAATGTGCGCCAGGCAATACGATTTCATCAAAATGAGGGGCAAAATTGAGTCTGTTCAGGCTAAAGTTATAGCGGTATTCGCTGTGTTTGTTGGCCACAAGGTGGACGGCTTTGCGCACTCTGGCAGGATCTAACCATAATCGCACCGGTTCATCATTATCATTATGCGCGATTCCGTAAGCAGCGACGGTATCAAACAGCCCAGCAAACATTACTTCGCAAGATTGGTTGCTATCCCAATCAAAGTCGGTGACCAGAGTGTAATCGCCAGCTAATTGTTGCAATGTTCGGGTAAACTCTTGCGCGAACACATTTTGCTTGCCCCCCAGAACAGTATTGATACAGTGCCTTGCCGCCGCCGCGCCGCGACTAAAACCAAAAATATCAAACTCAAGCTTACTGAAACCATCAATGATCATTTCATCTCGCTTCTTGATTGAAGTAAGAATGTTCTCTAGTTCAGCACACACATTGTTAATTCCTGTGCCGACTTTATTGATAATGCCATATTTACCCAAACCAAACGCCAATCCCTTGTTATCTTCATCTGCTTTGGCAATATCGGTGCTATTGCCTGTGCCTATCCCAGTAAT
>NZ_JBNJOH010000150.1:0-653 GCF_050113735.1 Vibrio sp. TRT 2004
ATTACTGGGATAGGCACAGGCAATAGCACCGATATTGCCAAAGCAGATGAAGATAACAAGGGATTGGCGTTTGGTTTCGGTAAATATGGCATTATCAATAAAGTCCGCACAGGAATTAAAGAGGTGTGCAGCCAATTGGGTTTGATTCTCATAGCCATTGAACGTGAAGAGAAGATTAAAATCGACGGTTTAAACAAGCTAGAATTTGACGTGTTTGGCTTTAGTCGCGGCGCGGCGGCGGCCCGGCACTGTATTAATAGTATATTACTAGGTAAAAATGGGGAATTTGCTCCAGCCTTTATTGATTCCATGAATAAGCAACAAGATAAACATACCCTAATCACGGATTTTGATTGGGAGAGTAACCAGCACTGTGAAGTAATGTTTGCTGGGCTGTTTGATACCGTCGCTGCTTACGGATTGGCACACAATGATAATGATGAACCGGTGCGATTATGGTTAGATCCTGCCAGAGTACGCAAAGCCGTCCACCTTGTGGCCAACAAACACAGCGAATACCGCTATAACTTTAGCCTTAACAGACTCAATTTTGCCCCTCATTTTGATGAAATCGTCTTGCCTGGCGCACATTCCGATATTGGTGGCGGCTATCACTCACGTGTCGCCTTCTCCAACGCAGACTATCTATTACC
>NZ_JBNJOH010000151.1:0-642 GCF_050113735.1 Vibrio sp. TRT 2004
AGGAGCAATTTGTGCCGCATCGAAATTTGTTCTGACAAAATCCTGCACCACAGGGGCGTTAAATACGGCATTTATCCCATTTTTTGCTTTAAAAATGAATAATGAATTTTCTGTCTCGTCCTCTTTGCCTTGTGAGCCCAAAGCTACTTCAGAGCCGCGAACACCGATTATGGCAGTATCGTGGTTGTATATAATGTAGCCTTGAGCACCAATGTCATTATCAGCGTAATAATTAAAGTTGAGTGCTTGGCTGTAAGGAATCTCAATCAGTAGCCAATTAACGGCTAAGTCTCCTGACTGCAACGGGCGCTGTTTCAGCTTCAGTGTTTCAATCACAGTAGACAAACTCCCCGTGCTATCTGTGACTGAGCGTTTATCAATACTTTTTTCTTTACTGGCATACGCCAGTTTCGACAACAAAGCAAAAGTGTAACTATTCACCAAGCTAAACCCATCGGTATCAACAATCATTGGCATATAGCTGCGTAGGGCTTTTATCTCGAGCACATGGGTGGTGTTGTGTGAGGCACGAACCCCTTTAATATCTTTACGTGCATTGGCTTTGAGTGCGCTATGGTGCTCGGTCAAGAACGAATCTTGAGGTGGGGTTGACCACAAATCACCCACGCTCACTAAGGCGTA
>NZ_JBNJOH010000152.1:0-639 GCF_050113735.1 Vibrio sp. TRT 2004
TTCTGAAGGCTGGAGTCAGGCCATGATTTCTCAAGCCCTTCGGATTCATGAATCGACGGTCGCTCGCCACCTCAGCAACTACGTTCTCTCTGAAAAGCTTAAGCCTGAAAATGGTGGCAGCCAAAGCAAAATGTCTACGACTCAAACCATGCACCTCATCGAACATTTGACTGAGCATACCTATGCTCATACTCATCAAATTGTCGCTTATGTGAAAGAGGAGTTTGGCCTCAGTTATACAGTTTCAGGCATGAATAAATGGTTGCACCACAATGGCTTTAGCTACAAGCAGCCAAAAGGCATTCCTCACAAGTTTGATAAAGCAAAGCAGCAAGAGTTCATTGATGCTTACGAAGCTCTGAAAGCGAGTTGTGGCGAGGATGAATCGATCGTTTTTATCGATGCCGTTCACCCAACACTCTCGACCAAAATCTCCCATGGTTGGATACGTACAGGCCAAGATAAAGTATTGGAAACGACAGGTAATCGTAGCCGACTGAATATTGTTGGTGCACTGAACCTATCGGATATTGGTGCGACTATTGTGAGCGATTATGAAAGCATTAACAGTGAAAACATGGTTCGTTTTTTCTGTAGACTCAGAGAGAGTTATCCGTTAGCCCACAAGCTTCACATCAT
>NZ_JBNJOH010000153.1:0-617 GCF_050113735.1 Vibrio sp. TRT 2004
AAGTAAATTACCACCTTCTAAAGAAGGTGGCTTTGTGTGAGCCCCCTAAAAGGGGGCCTTTGTTTAGTCCAGCGCTAATTGTTGCTGTTCCACGCGCTCTTTCTTCTCCTGATGTCTTACATAACGTCGAATGATTTCTTCATTAATTCCTACACTATCGACAAAATAGCCCCTTTGCCAAAAGTGATTACCCCAAAGCTTATTTTTCCTCAAATATGGAAACTTACTGAAGAGCTTTAAGGCTATTTTGCATTTCAATACGCCCATCAACTTGGATATTGATAGCTTGGGTGGAACCTTTACGACTAAGTGCACGTGGTCAACTTGGACGTTCAGCTCAACAACTTCGCATCCAAGTTGATTACAGTAAACATTTATACACCGATAAACTTCTTTGCCTACATTGTTCTTCAAGAGCCTAAATCTGTATTTTGGCGTCCACACTATGTGATATTGACATCTCCAAAATACGTGGGAAGCTTGATTGTATCTACTCATGTTATTTGTCCTCTTTGACTTCGCTAAAAATCAAGGGAGCATTTAACATGGGTAGAACTACAGGCAAAGCCTCACTGAATGATAACCACCTACTGAAGTAGGTGGTTTAGGGCTGAAAA
>NZ_JBNJOH010000154.1:0-616 GCF_050113735.1 Vibrio sp. TRT 2004
CCTAAAGTAGTGAGCTGCTGTTTTAAGAAATTTTGGTAAGCGCGACTATCCTCTACAACCAAGACTTTATTGTTCAAAGCGGTGCCTCTTTTGTTACCTATAGAATTAATAATAACTGCATCCAACAAACTTGCGAGTGTCGAACAGGACAAATTTGCAGACAATTTGTACTTTGAGATATATATGTGATTTATTATACTGTTTATATGTACAGTCTATTCCGGTCATCGAAAGTGGATAAGAAAACGCGAAAAATCATACATATAGACATGGATTGTTTTTACGCGGCAGTGGAAATGCGTGATAACCCTTCATATCGTGGACGGCCACTCGCCGTCGGGGGGCATGAAAAACAACGTGGCGTGTTAAGTACCTGCAATTATGAAGCGAGAAAGTTCGGCATCCGCAGTGCAATGCCAACCTCTAGAGCATTGCAGTTATGCCCTCAGTTACTTGTCGTACCGGGAAGAATGCAGATCTACAAAGCGGTTTCAAAACAGATCCACGCTATCTTTTCGCGTTACACAGCACTTATTGAGCCCCTGTCTCTTGATGAAGCGTACCTCGATGTGACGGATTGCCCTTTACATAAAGGCTCGGCAACCCTGATTGCTGA
>NZ_JBNJOH010000155.1:0-611 GCF_050113735.1 Vibrio sp. TRT 2004
CATGACTGGGGTGAAGTCGTAACAAGGTAGCCCTAGGGGAACCTGGGGCTGGATCACCTCCTTATACGATGATTATTGCGATGAGTGTTCACACAGATTGATGGTTTATGTAGTTTAAGAGAAAGAACATCCCCCAAGATGTTCACTTAGTGTCCCGTTCGTCTAGAGGCCTAGGACACCGCCCTTTCACGGCGGTAACAGGGGTTCGACTCCCCTACGGGATACCATTGGGTCGTTAGCTCAGTTGGTAGAGCAGTTGACTTTTAATCAATTGGTCGCAGGTTCGAATCCTGCACGACCCACCATTTTCTCAAGATATGGGGCTATAGCTCAGCTGGGAGAGCGCCTGCCTTGCACGCAGGAGGTCAGCAGTTCGATCCTGCTTAGCTCCACCATTCTTGATTCGATGGGCGATTAGCTCAGTTGGGAGAGCACCTGCCTTACAAGCAGGGGGTCACTGGTTCGAGCCCGGTATCGCCCACCATCTTTAAGCATACTTGCTTGAGTGTTCTTAAAAATGGTTTCGAAAGAAACTTGCTCTTTAACAATTTGGAAAGCTGACGAATAACAACAATCCCCATATCTTTGATATGCGTTGTTATTCAAATTAA
>NZ_JBNJOH010000156.1:0-600 GCF_050113735.1 Vibrio sp. TRT 2004
ACAGTCGAGAAAACCGCTGGCAAACCAATCAGCTTAACGGCAAGATCACTCTGCTTAATGACACCACTGCCGCGCTGCGCTTTGAGGTCGATGAAACAGAACTGGAAACAGACTATCGTTTTTATCAACTGGCGCTCGCTTATCATAACCCCGCTGGTTATCCTGTCACACTAAAGTATCCGAAAATCACCATCAGTGATGACAAACAGTGGTTTGAGTTCTGGCGCAGCAGTACTGAGTTGGAGTCTTTTGAAATCGAGAAAACTAAATCATGAGTGAGATTAGACAAGTTGGCCCCAACCATTGGGTTGGGCCAGAGGACTTTGGCTTTACCCCCAACTTCCATATTACCCAACACGGCGTGGAACATTACCCTAATGGTCATTTAATGCAACAAGAGCCATTAAACCCGGGCAATAAAAAAATTTCCTTCATATACGAAAACAAAGAAGGTGAAGATATGGGGGAGTTTTTTGAACTGTTTTCAGCAGGAGGTCATGAAGGATTTATTGATATGCGTGTGCAGTCTGTCCATGGTAGAGGCGAGTTTATGGGGCTGGTGTTTCTTTTTACCCTGATATGGATCGGGTTAAAAGGTTG
>NZ_JBNJOH010000157.1:0-599 GCF_050113735.1 Vibrio sp. TRT 2004
TTGCCTGGCGCACATTCCGATATTGGTGGCGGCTATCACTCACGTGTCGCCTTCTCCAACGCAGACTATCTATTACCGCTACTCGAAAATAAACGCATAGCAAGCGTGCAAAACACCGACTTATCCCTGTTCGGGCAAAAAAAACAACTTGCCGCCCTAACCACAGAGCTTGAACAAGCGTTGGATATTGAACTTAAACACGGTTGGCTATGGCAAGACTATTTACTGACTAATCCAGAATTGACCTATGAAGGGAAATACACCAGCGGTGCGACAGCGCATCTGCTTTATCGCAAATGTACCGAAGGCGATTTATCGCGCCTCTACTTACGGGTGATGTATGGACTGGCAGAATATGCTGGCGTGCCTGTAAATGACAAACCAGAAGGCCCTTATGTTTGGAATTGCCAAGAAAGTAAACAAGACGCCCACTTATACTATCCGGTTCAAAGTCAGTTGGCCTATCCATATCAACCGCAAATTCTTCCATTCGATTTCGGACTTCTATGCCAAAGAGTACTGGATTTGGCAAAAGCCGGCGAAGTAGTCAATATACAAAAGCTGTTGGGTTCTACAGATATGCTTAATAACTTTATTGC
>NZ_JBNJOH010000158.1:0-587 GCF_050113735.1 Vibrio sp. TRT 2004
AGCAACTAACACGGGGCCACGTTCAATGTTGGCAAATTGTGTCTGCTCGAAAAGGGGGCAAAAGAAGGGCTCTGGAATGGTCTGATAAAGCTGAACTTGCCAATTTGGCCAAAGTTCAGGCTCGATAATCATATAGACATCCCATTCGTCTACGAAAATTGGCGCAGAACCCATTTCAACGCGCCACTGAGGCATTATTTGTGGATTTGACATTGGCCACCTCTATTACATTGGCAAAGTTCTTTTAGCAACGAGCCATTTTCGACCATCTTGTTGTATGCAACTTGGTTCATTGCTGGGAGCAACCCATCCGCAGCCATTGCTTGTTGAACCGGGGGAGTTATATCCTGTGTCAGGGAGTTGGGCAGCAAAGCAATCTGCCCAGAAAAACCGCTGCCACTACCCGGGCTACCGCCCGAGTTTAAATTCACGCTAGGGCCAACCAAGCTAACACCAGACGCGTCTAGTTTTATAAAGCTACCACCGGCTTTCAAAGTCATTTCAGAACCCGCTTCGATAACGACCTTCATACCGGCTTTGATGTGGAGTTCATTGCCAATTTCAAATGCATGCAACTGAGCGATTTT
>NZ_JBNJOH010000159.1:0-564 GCF_050113735.1 Vibrio sp. TRT 2004
AAAAACTGCGCATGAATACCACTCGTTGCATCATCCACGCTAGCCATGAGGCAAGAGCGTTCATTACCGAACCAGCAATGTGGACTGCCATCCATTTGCAACATAAGCCCAGCCAACGGCATACGCTCTCTGCATCAGCACATTCGTTGTACATTTTTACTCACTGTAGCCTTTGTTGCATTTCTCTGTTCATTGACACCCAGTATAGTTGAAGGGATGTCTATGAATCACACAGTTAAATCAGAATGAAATACCTAGCCCCTTCTCAAGAAAAGCCAGAAAAAAAACCGCTATCCAACTCCACATTCCTAAAGCATTCCACCACATAAACGCCTTAAATTTGACTGAATTTGTTGTAACCCGCTTACGAATAAATGGGTACTTAACCCAATAATCAAAGCAGCGGCTCCCTACCTCCCAAGACAATTGATATTTAGGGCGCATATAACCGTTATCGTCATAGTATTTGCCAAGGTCTTTTGCTAACTGCTTATCCATAAAGATAATATACTTAAAACTCCCTAATGAAATTACTGGCAATATAACTATCGCTGGAAAGCACCA
>NZ_JBNJOH010000160.1:0-560 GCF_050113735.1 Vibrio sp. TRT 2004
GGGATCCGACTGTTTAACCAAAAACAGTACCCACAAGCCGAGCAGATTTTTCAACAACAATCAGACCAAGGCAGTGCGTACGCGACTTACTGGCTAGGGGTCACACAGTATAAAAACCGCCAGCAGTTTGAAGCGGGGCAGACCTTTTTAAAAGCCGCCCAGATGGGCGACCCTTGGGCTATGGGTGTTCTTTCTGGCTATGAATATTACGTCAATAACCCATGTGGTTATTTAGGCTGGCCGTGTGATGATAAGTGGTATCAGTTAGCAGTTGATGGATGGAAGAAAGAAGCAGAAACAGGCAATGGTAAGGCTCTGCTACAACTTCAGTTTTTTACAAATCAATGGCGAAATTATGTACCGGTGCTAGGCCGCTACCTTATTGATAAAAAGTATATTGAGGCACTTACGTTAGGAGGCTTAAACGCAAGCTATTATTTGACTCGATTTAGCGATGTACCCAGAGAGGAAAAAATAAAATACCTAAAACTCGCAGCCAACCAAGGCTACGCCCCTGCGATGCAGTCTTTATATTATTATCTCTTAGAGCCTGAGACATT
>NZ_JBNJOH010000161.1:0-536 GCF_050113735.1 Vibrio sp. TRT 2004
GAACAAGGGATCCGACTGTTTAACCAAAAACAGTACCCACAAGCCGAGCAGATTTTTCAACAACAATCAGACCAAGGTAGTGCGTACGCGACTTACTGGCTAGGTGTTACACAGTATAAAAACCGCCAGCAGTTTGAAGCGGGGCAGACCTTTTTAAAAGCCGCCAATATGGGCGACCCTTGGGCTATGGACGTATTGGCGGGAAATGGCAATAGCCCTTGTAAGTATCTTGGATGGCCATGTGATGAAGCTTGGACAGATAAAGCCATTCCCCAATGGGAAAAACAAGCATCCCAAGGGAATGGAAAAGCAATGTACCAACTAATTCTACGAGGTAAACCTTGGTGGGAAATAGTCCCCATCTATAAATATAAGAAATATAGGGAAATATACTCCAAAGCTATACCTAATGGTGGGTATCGGTTTTTAAATTCTAGCGTGGTTTGGGAATCGACTGAAGAAAAAATAAAATACCTAAAAATCGCAGCCAACCAAGGCTACGCCCCTGCGATGCAGTCTTTATATTATTATCTCTT
>NZ_JBNJOH010000162.1:0-534 GCF_050113735.1 Vibrio sp. TRT 2004
AAACGGGTAAAGGCAAGGTGCCGTCTCTTGCTGATTGTTTAATGCCTCAACCCTCGCTTTAATTGAGGTGTAATCGGAGGTTTCTGGTGTTTGGGCTATTCCTGCTCTTAGCGGGTTTAAATCGACATACGTCATCGCTGCCGCGAGTGCCTGTTCATCTAGTAGAGCCTGGCTTTTGAAGCGGCTTTCCCAGAAATGTCCTTTGCATTGGTCTTCTTTGTTGGCTTGGCAGGCAATCTCAAAATTAAGCTCTTTCATAAACCAACTTAGGCTCCATAGTCGCTCACGCCAAGATTCGATAATCGCTAAACACACTTCAAGCTCGGCCTTACTGGTAAGCTGCCCTTCTAACCATCGAGATACGATATTGGGCAGTTTGTGTGCTTGCTGCCAACGCTCAACCACCTCATAAGTCGATAGATTTAGGGCTTTCTCTCGATTGATATGTAAGACCAAGTGGTAGTGGTTGCTCATGATGGCGTAAGCGCAGATGTCAATGCAGTAAAGTTGCGAGAGCGCCATCATTTTTCGCTT
>NZ_JBNJOH010000163.1:0-525 GCF_050113735.1 Vibrio sp. TRT 2004
GGGTTAGGTTCACCAGTTCCGTCGGAGGTTGCAAATAAGCTCAGAGGTAAAGAATTTAGTAATTTTGATGCGTTTAGAGAAGCATTTTGGACTGAAATTAGCCATTCTGAGCAATTGAAAGAGCAATTTATTGGGACCAACCTTAATACTATGAAAAATGGTAGAGCACCATTCTGTAGAAAAGGGGATCGAGTCGGTGGAAGGGTGAAGTATGAACTACATCATGTAGATGAAATACAGAATGGTGGTGAAGTTTACAATGTAGATAATTTAAGAGTCGTTACCGCTAGAAAACATATAGATATTCATAGGGTGAAAAATGAAAAATAACATCTCGGAATACACGCAATCAGAGTTTTTGCAATTAGTTAATAGAATTTGTGTTGATGATTATGCTACTGAACAAGAACATATCGATGCTGTTTTACATTTCGAAGAAATTATAGGGCATCCAGACGGCTCAGATCTGATTTATTACCCAGAGAATCCTGAAGATGGAACGCCTGAAAATATTGTTAGAATCGT
>NZ_JBNJOH010000164.1:0-524 GCF_050113735.1 Vibrio sp. TRT 2004
CAGTTTGAAGCGGGGCAGACCTTTTTAAAAGCCGCCAATATGGGCGACCCTTGGGCTATGGGCGTATTAGCAGGAAAAGAGCTTAACGGAAATAGCCCTTGTAGTTATTTAGGTTGGCCATGTGACCCTAGTTGGAAATCTAAAGCTATAGATGGCTGGGAAAAACAAGCCGCTAACGAAAATGGAAAAGCTATGTTCGCCCTCGCGATTAAGCAAATAAAATGGTGGGAGTTTATTCCTATTTATAAGTACAAAAGACACCGAGATATCTATGAAGTAGCAATTAATAATCAAGGTTACGGATTTCTAAAATACAGTTCGTATTGGAAGGATGTAGAGGAAAAAATAAAATACCTAAAAATCGCAGCCAACCAAGGCTACGCCCCTGCGATGCAGTCTTTATATTATTATCTCTTAGAGCCAGAGACATTGGACGAGGCTTTCAAGTGGAACAACAAAGCAATCAAATTGGGTTACGCTGATGCTGCTTTAGTGTTTTATTATAGTTATTCACAAGGTGAGAA
>NZ_JBNJOH010000165.1:0-510 GCF_050113735.1 Vibrio sp. TRT 2004
GCACAGGTTCTGGGTTTGCGGGGAAAGTCGCTCAGTTACCTTTAAGAAGCAACGACACGGCATCATTAGAAAAGACAGATGAAACCTCATCGACCAACGTCACTCAAACTGCACTGCTGCGGGCAGAAAACGAGAATGTCAGCACGGTAAAAGCGTGTCCTGCCGAAAAACAGGAGAATGCTAAATGATGACATTTGATGAAAAGACAAATCTCTATTGGCTCGTTACGGCCAGCAATTTCAGACATACCATTCAAACCACCGGTGCATTAGAAGGTGCCGCACCGGTCTTCGATAATGCATTTTCAAACGAGTTGATGCCCTTGTCTCCGTGGCTCATCCCGATTGAGACACTCAATCCAGCACTTCAAAACGAGCTAACGCAAGGCATCATCTTAGCCAGCAAGACCGAATTTAATGGCGTTATGGCCCATTTACGCAGCCTTCTCTGGGCCTATCTAGAGGGAGAAAAGGTGTTGTTCCGCTTTTATGATCCTGTCGTCATTATGCC